>NZ_JABUYD010000087.1:0-304 GCF_014897515.1 Brevibacterium sp. FME17 | reverse complement strand
CAGAGAACCAATTAGCTATCGCATAGCCGCTGGACTGCTAACAGGGGCCCAATCATTCCCACTCGCATTGTTCCAGCTGATCGTCTTGTAGTTCTTGACAGTAGCTGATGCTTTCATGTAAGAGCCGCCGTATGTGTTGTTGTTCCACACGCATGCAGTCCCACTGGAGCAGCTGCCAAGCGCCGCATGTGAGGGCGTCGCGGCGGTCAGCGTCATTGCCGCTACTGCGAAGAGGAATGCAGCCAAAGCGGCTCATCGTAAATAAGAGTGTAGAAGCGGCCTGAAACCACCGGATTCGAGTAAG
>NZ_JABUYD010000086.1:0-307 GCF_014897515.1 Brevibacterium sp. FME17 | reverse complement strand
GTGAGACTGGTCGTGACTTCGGGAGCGAAGCGTGCAAGATCCGTCCACTCTTCACACGACAACAAAGGGTGAGGACTCCGACTGGTCTCGTTGCCAGGGACAGCGCAGGGCGCAGAATCGCTGACCTCGTCGGCCCCATTGCCATCAGCGGCTTCCGAAATATCGGTGCCCAACTCACCCTGATCATCCGCCTCATCTGTCTGATCCTGATCGTTGAGCTCATCCGGTTCGCCCATGGGTATGGCTGGGAGAGATTCGAACTTCTTCGCCAGGGGGTGGCCGGTGAGGTCGAGGTCGGAGTCTTTGA
>NZ_JABUYD010000075.1:0-874 GCF_014897515.1 Brevibacterium sp. FME17 | reverse complement strand
GCCATTGCTTGACGTAGGCAAACGAACGCTCGACGACATTGCGGTTCCGATACGCAGCGGCATCGAACGCCGGCGGCCGCCCACCCTTGCTGCCGCGCTTCTTTCGAGTCGCGATCTGGTCTTTCTTCTCCGGGATCACTGTGCGGATTCCACGCGAACGCAGGTATTCGCGGTTGCCTCTGGACCCATAAGCACGATCCGCCAGAACGGAGTCCGGGCATGTGCGAGCACGCCCACCACCAGCCCGGGGCACTCGAATATCAGCCAGGACCTGCGGCAGAATTACCCCGTCGTGACGTTGCCCGCCGGTGACCACCACCGCCAAAGGTCGACCCTTACCGTCGACGGCATGGTGGATCTTCGTCGTCAGCCCACCACGAGAGCGACCGATGCCGTGCCCGGCCGGCTCACACTCCGAATCGGGAGAATTCTTGTAATTCGACGTAGCCCCCTGTGTCTTGGTCAGGGCGTGTCGTGTTCGTTGCATGCTGGTGGGCACGGTTGATGGTGCCATCGACGGAGACGTTCCAATCGATGTCACCGGCAGCATCGGCATCAGAAAGCACGTGGGCCAGCACCCGGTCCCAGGTGCCGTCGGCGGCGTAGCGGCGGTGGCGTTTCCATACTGTCTGCCAGGGGCCGAAGTGCTCGCGTGGCAAGTCGCGCCAGGCGATGCCGGCCCGGTATCGGTAGACGATTCCTTCGACGATTCGACGGTTGTTCTCAAACGGTCGGGCTCTTTTGCCGACGTTCGAGGGCAACAGTGGTTCGATTTTCTCCCACTGCTCATCAGTGAATACTCGGTGTCGTTGCTTTGTCGTCACCAACCCACCGTGTCAGTCCTGGAATCGTCAATAAAGGAGACACGCCCTAG
>NZ_JABUYD010000074.1:0-967 GCF_014897515.1 Brevibacterium sp. FME17 | reverse complement strand
CTAGCGCGTGTCCTGTAAGTGTTCGTGCCAGCGGCGTGGCTGCTATTCATCGGTCCTGATTTCTGCTCACCTGGGCACATGGTTGGACGCGGAGAACTCACCGACAAAGCATGGGAGGCCATCGCACCACTGCTACCGGCCAACGGCAAGGGCCGCAGGTGGCGCGATCATCGACAGGTCATCAATGGGATCCTGTGGAAACTACGCACCGGAGCACCATGGCGAGACGTCCCCGACAGGTACGGTCCGTGGAAGACCTGCCACGAACGGCTGAGGATCTGGACCATGGACGGCACCTGGGCAAAGATCCTCGACGAAGCCGTCGTCAAGGACGACGCCACCGGCGACCTCGAGTGGGTACTGTCAGTGGACTCGACCTCCGTTCGGGCGCACCAGCATGCAGCTGGTGCCCGGAAAAAGGGGGCTGCACTGATCCGGTCGAGGCCCTCGCTGTGGCCGGAGAATGCCTCGGCCGATCCCGCGGAGGACTGACCTCGAAGATCCACCTGGCCGTCGATGGAGCGGGCATACCGCTGAGCATCATCCTCACCGAGGGCCAAGTCGGAGACAACCCTCAGCTGCTGCCGTTGCTGGAGCAGATCAGTGTTCGCCGCCCCGGCCCGGGCCGGCCACGCACCATCCCGGAAGCAGTGCTGGCCGATAAGGCGTATTCGCACCCGTCAACCAGAGCCGCGATGCGGGCGAAGAAGGTGCGGTTCACCTGTCCGGAGAGGTCTGATCAGATCGGCCGTCGTCAGGCGAAAGGACCCGCCGGTGGGCGCCCACCGGCCTTCGATCGGGAAGAATACAAACGCCGGAACCTGGTTGAGCGGTGCTTCAACCGGTTCAAACAGTTCCGTGACTTGGCGACTCGCTATGCCAAACGTGCCGCCTACTACACCAGTGAGATCATCATCGCCAGCCTCGTCCTCCGCCTCAGGTGACACTTACAGGACACGCGCTAGGC
>NZ_JABUYD010000007.1:0-185579 GCF_014897515.1 Brevibacterium sp. FME17 | reverse complement strand
TGGTCATGTTTGTGAGTGCTCCTTAAAACCTGTCTCACAAAACCATACGGCCGCAAGGAACGCCCATACGATGATGGTGATGATGGGGCCGCTGCGTTGTCTGAGAATGATCGGTGCGCTCACCGGCCCAGCCTATCGGCTATACGATGAAAGACAGGGGGGCTGTCGAACCCCGCAACCTCCGAGGAAGGACAGGCATGCACATCGTTGTGCTCGATGACTACCAGAACGTGGCGGCCGGCTATGCGGATTGGCAGGCGTTGGGGGCTGAGACCACATTCGTCTCCCGCCCGATCCGCGATACCGGGGATCTCGTGGAGACGGTGACCGGCGCTGAGGTTGTCGTTGCCATGCGTGAGCGCACCGTCTTCTCCGCCGAACGGCTGTCACAGCTTCCGGACCTGAGACTGCTGGTGACCACTGGCCGAGTCAACGCATCGATCGATCTGGACGCCGCACGAGCGCAGGGGGTCACGGTCTGCGGAACTGAATCCACCACATCGGCGACTCCAGAGCTGACCTGGGGGCTGATTCTCTCCGTGCTGCGCAGCATCCCGGCCGAAGATGCCGCCGTGCACTCCGGCGGCTGGCAGTCCACCGTCGGCGGTGACCTCTTCGGACACAAGCTCGGCGTGATCGGACTGGGCACGCTGGGCACCCAGGTTGCCCGTGTTGGAGCTGCCTTCGGAATGGACGTCGTGGCCTGGAGTCAGAACCTCGATGAGGCGCGGGCCGCTGATGTGGGGGCACACGCTGTGAGCAAGGAAGAACTCTTCGCCACCTCCGACGTCGTGACCTTGCACTACAAGCTCAGCGAACGCAGCCGACGTCTCGTTGGTGTCGAAGAGCTGTCACTGATGAAACCGAGCAGCATCTTCATCAATACCTCTCGGGCAGGTCTCGTCGACACGGAGGCCCTGACCTCGACATTGCGCGAGGGGCGTATCCGCGGTGCCGGCCTTGATGTCTATGACTCCGAGCCGCTGCCAGCCGACCATCCTCTTCGCAGCACACCGAGGACCGTGCTGACCCCGCACCTGGGCTACGTCACAGATGACACATATCGCATCTTCTTCACCCAAGCCGTCGAAGACATTGCCGCGTGGTCGGCGGGGGAGCTGGTTCGTCAGCTGACGTAAGTTCGACGACCTGGGGGCGAGGGCACGGAAAGGCCCGCTACGGAGCAAAGATGCTGCGCAGCGGGCCTTGAACGCTCAGCGTCAGTTCACTTCAGAACCTCAGTTGACCTCGGCGGGGTCACCGGAGACACGACCGCCGTTTTCCAGCGAATCGATGGATGCCACCTCGGCGGTGGTGAGTTCGAAGTCGAAGACATCGAAGTTCTGGGCCATGCGATCCCGGTTGTTTGACTTCGGGAAGACGACATGTCCGCGCTGCAGGTGCCAGCGGATGATGGTCTGCGCCCAGGACTTGCCGTGGGTTGACGCGATCTCACCGATGACTGTGTCCGCGTAGTCGACCTTGCCCTGCCCGAGGGGGCCCCAGGCTTCGACCTTGATGTCGTGCTCGGTCAGCAGCGGACGAGTCTCGATCTGCTGGAACTGCGGGTGGCACTCGATCTGGTCGACGGCCGGGATGATCCCGGTGTCGAGAATCTGGGGCACGTAGCGGTGGTCGAAGTTCGAGACACCGATCGAAGTGGTCAGACCCTGATCACGGTAGGAGGGGAAAGCCTCCCAGGTCTCGACCGAGTTGTTGTTCTCAGGTGTCGGCCAGTGGATGAGGTAGAGGTCGACGTGGTCGAGGCCCAGTTTCTCGAGGCTCTCGCCCAGGGCGCGCTTCGATTCCTCGGCACCGTGGCGATCGTTCCACAGCTTGGTGGTCACGAAGAGTTCATCTCGGGCGATGCCGGAGTTCGCAATGGCGCGGCCCACGCCCTCTTCATTGCCGTAGACGGCAGCCGTGTCGATGTGGCGGTAGCCGACCTCGAGTGCGTCGGTGACGATGCGCTCGGTCTCCTCGGGGTCGACCTTGAAGACGCCGAAGCCCAGCTGGGGAATGGTCTTGCCGTCATTGAGTGTGAGTGTGGGAACCGTCAAGGTGCCGCCTTTCGTCACGGGTAATGGTCTGATGTGGTGCAAACGCAGGGCACCGCGATGGCGGTGCCTGTCCGAGCCTATAACGCGCCGACCGCTGAGTTGTATTCCCAGTTGCCAGGCACAGCTTTCAGACTGGAAGCGCGATCGCTGACTCAACAAGTGCACCGACCGCGGGTCCTGGACCGGGTGTGACGGAACTGCCACAGCCCGGATGCGTCGATTAGGAGAAGCCCGGTTAAGTTGAGAATATGCGCACCACTACTCCGGCATACAGGGTCACTCTGGTCATGATCGCCCTCGCAGCGTTGACCATCGGATTGTCGGGCTGCATCGGTCGGCCGGATCTCAGCGATCGTGCAGCCGAGATCGAGGGTGCGCTCTCTGCACTGCCTGGAGTAGAGAGTGTCAGTGGCGAATATCAGAACAGTTTCGAAATAGGGCGGCGGCTGGTCTATAGGGTAGATATGGCGCCGGAAGCGACCGACGATGACCTTGTCAATGTGGCAGAGAATCTCAACAGCGAGGCCGGGGACGATTTCGTCGACTATGGGCGAGAGCTGACGTTGAGGTTGCCGCACATTTCTGTCGCAATCAACGGCAAACCGGACCTCGACGAGTTGAGGCAGCAACTCCCGCGACTCAGGAGCCTGGCGTCAACGCTGAACGCAAAGACGCTGAGCTGGGAGGCCAACAACGACAATGATCTCGATGATTCGCTGTCGATTTGGGATACCGACGGAAACGCGTTCACTGTGTTGTCCGCTGTCAGAGATGTGTTCGGGTCGCAAGAGATGCGAGTGAGTTTCGGAAACTCTGGGACCGCGGAATGGAAGGTGGCATTTCCCTATTCTCTGCAGGCACAGGACACACTGGCTACCGCGTTTCATCCGGGCACCCGGGAGCTGGACAGGATCGAGATCCACGATGACCAGGTGACATTTGCCTCCGCGCACATCACCGACGAGGTGAATGCCACGACGAAGCTCACGACGCTCATCGATCAGATCAACGACGGTACGTCAGAGCCATGGAATTTTACCTGGTGGGCGGATCAGCCCGAAGGACGTCAGCACAATAAGACGGCAGGAGGAACGGTGAGCGTTGGTGCCTGCACCTATAACACGAACGGCAACGGGGAACGGGAGCCGGCTGATTATCGGGCGTCGGCGGCGTTGAAGATTCAAGACACCTTGCGCGCGAAATACGATACCTGCCCGTAGCTGACTGCTGCTGGCCCAGACTGACTGCTCCTGGCCAGTGAGGTGTTTCAGTCTGTGAAGACGGTGTGCACATCATCGGTGATAGCTCGTCCGCCGAGCGCCTCGAGCTCAAGGACGACTGCCGAGCCGACCACCTCCGCGCCGAGTTCCTTCACAAGAGCCTGCGCAGCGGACAGGGTGCCGCCAGTGGCGAGGATGTCATCGACGAGCAGAACGCGCTCGCCCTCTTGGAGCACATCGGGACCCTCGATCGTTGCAGTCCCGTATTCGAGTGAGTATGACACCGCTGCAGCCGGGCGGGGGAGTTTGCCTGCTTTGCGGATCGGCAGAATGCCCACACCAGTCATTGCCGCGATCGTTCCGGCGAAGAGGAAACCGCGAGCCTCCAGGCCACCGACGATGTCGAACTGTCCTTCAAAGGGTGCGATGAGCGCCTCGGTGACGGCACGCAGCGCGGGACCATCGGCGATGAGCGGTGAGATATCGCGGAAGCTGACTCCCGGCTGGGGGTAATCAGGGATCGAGGTGATCAGGGTCTGCGCGCGTTCGAGGTCGGTATTCGTCACGGGTCAACGATACTCGGTTGGCAGTAGCGATATCGGGTGGGGGAGTAGCGTAGATGTCACAGCATTGGAGGATTCTATGGCATCCGATCGACAAGCTGACTCACTCGCCGAGGCCTTCGCCCAGGTTCCTCGCGAGCTGTTCCTGCCTGCTAAGGAACGAGGCTTCGCTTCCAGCAATGTGCCGCTGCAGATCGGCGATGGGCAGACTAACTCACAGCCGAGCACGGTCGCCGACATGCTGACGCTCCTGGGCCCACGTGAGGGTGACCGGGTGCTCGATCTTGGGTCCGGATCGGGGTGGACGACCGCTCTCCTCGGTGTGCTCGTCGGACGCCACGGCCAGGTAAGCGGGGTGGAGCGCCACCGCCGGCTGATCGACAGCGCGCGGACGTCACTGAGCGAAATTGATCCGGACGCCGTCGACCTGGGTAGTGTCGAGATCATCGCAGCGACCGAGGGAGTGCTTGGTTTGCCGGAAGCCGGCCCTTTCGACCGAATTCTCGTCTCGGCCGAGGCTGAATCGCTACCGTATGAGCTTGTCGAACAGCTCTGCATCGGAGGCGTTATGGTCATCCCCGTCGGTGGGGACATGCTGAGAGTTGTGCGCAATGGGCCCGCAGGTGCAGATGCGGCCTCTGACGCAGATATCTCCATTACGCGGCATGGGAGTTATCGCTTCGTCCCACTCATTCTCGATTGACCTGAATCGCGACTGTGCCAGCAGTGTGGCCCGCGCCGCGACTGAGCAATGCTGATCTGAGTCATGTTCAAGGTACTCCGTGATGGGTGCGATACTGACCAGGTCGAGATCGCTCGTCGCAGTCTGTTCGGCTTTGTACCGCTGATCAGCGTTGGACGGCATCCTTGTGCTGCCGGTTCAGTCTTCTGCGTCGAACGAACCATGCGATTGTGATGACCAGGCCGACGACGGCGAGAGGCATGATCATGTATAGATCATCTGCCTGGTGTTGCGGGGTCTTCCAAGACCACGGCAGCAGAGGATGCCCGAGCTTCGCTTCGACCACGATGAGTCCACAGACAGCGGGCAAAAATATGACCGCGATCAACAGGCCTGATAGAGATGTTTTCTCAACCTCGTTGAGGGAAGGCGCGTTCAATCGGACCCCACGCTTGCGTGCATAGCGCTGAGTCGCGACGCGGGGCAGATCGAATGTCGTCACAACGACGACGAGGATGCCTGCCCACCACAATCCTGAAGCGATGAACAGCAGTCCGATGATCATCGCGGTCCATCTAGTCACCTGCTGCCCCCGAGCGATGGCGTCGCCGATGATCCGTCGCTCCTCGACTATGGTGACGAGCTCGGTCCTGACCGTGGAACCGGCTCCAGCTCCGGCTTGAGTTTCGAGTTCTGGGCCGCCTTCGCTGCCAGCTTCGGCTGCGGCCGCAGGACCGACTCCGTTCTCCGTCTCCGCGTCCATCGGTCTCCTCATCGTCGAGTCGAACAGTTTGTTTCACAACAATACACATTGTCGTGTGGATTAGCAGTTGAGGATCTTCAGCTCGGTGAACCGGCACCAGCCCGGTACATGAACCGATCTGGTGCCGGTTCACCGAGCTGAAGAGCGGCAGGTCGTTTGAGCTACCCGAAATCGTTGGGGACGGTCATATGCAAAGTATTGCTGTTTGATGACGTTTGATAGATTATAGTGTCATGTATCAAGTCTTTGCGACGACGGATCTGATGCGTCTCGGCTACTCGGACCGCGACATTCGTGCCGCGATCGGGTGTTGCCTCGAGCGCGTTGCGCGCGGTCGGTTCGCTGTCACGGGCACGTGTGCGAATCCTCGGCATGTGAAGATCTGGGCAGCTCTCGCGGACGGGGATGCCGACGAACTCGTGCGACTGGGAGATAAGCGTGATGCCATCGAGAGGGTGAAAGTGCTGATCCGAGCTCGCGCCGACAGGATCAACAGGAAGACTACGAAGGGCCCACAAGCGACGAGCGATGTCTTCTCCCACCTGTCTGCCGCATTGCTGTGGCAGCTCGAGGTGGTGCAGATCGAGCATTCCCGGGTGGAAGTCATCAGGCCGAATTCCAGTGCGCGGTTCGCTCAACTGATCGTTCGTAGGCGAGAGCTCGGCACCGTACATGTCGAGCAGCTCGGCGGTATGATGCTGACCTCGAAGCCGCGGACGCTCATCGACGTCGCCCGTGACTACGAGCTTGAGGTCAGTATTCCGATGCTCGATGATGCTCTGCGGAGACAGCTGGTCACCAAGGAGGAGCTCCGCACCTTGCTTGCAACCTGCAAGGAGGCCCGGAACTGTCATCGAGTCGATGCGGCACTCGCCCTGGCCGATGCCCGGCACGAGTCACCGGGAGAATCTATCGTCGCGATCCGTCTGCATGAACTCGGCCTGGATGATATCGAGCCGCAGTTCGAGATCTTTGATGAGAACGGGTTCTTCGTGGCGCGCACAGACTTCATCCATCGGCCGTCGAAGACGATCATCGAATTCGACGGCCGTGCCAAATACACGCTCAACGGTCGTGACCTGCGAAGAGAATTCGACCGCGAGCGTGAACGCGAACGGCGCCTGCGTGCACTCGGGTACCACGTGATCCGTGTCTATTGGAAGGATCTGTGGCACCGACAGGCGTTTGTCGACATCGAAAGGCTAGTGCGGACACGAACTCCACGGCAGAGAACTCCCCGCGCAGCACCACCAGCTCGGTGAACCGACAGTAGCCAGGTCCATGGGCCTAGCTGGTGTCGGTCCACCGGGCTGATATCGAATGAGGCTGGGTTGGCTGGGTGGCTGGGGCGAACGAACGCTTCCAGCTACACCAGCGAGTCCCGCCACGCCTTGTGCAGCTGCGCGAACTTGCCTGCCCCTGAGATCAGCTCATCGGGAGTGCCGTCTTCGATGATGCGTCCGGAGTCCATGACGAGGACACGGTCGGCGATCTCCACGGTGGAGAGCCGGTGGGCGATGATGATCGCGGTGCGTCCCTCGAGCACTGTCGCCAACGCCGTCTGGACGAGGCGTTCGGAGGGGATGTCGAGGTGCGCGGTCGCCTCGTCGAGGACGACGATGTCCGGGTTCGCCAGGAACACGCGAGCAAAGGACACCAGCTGCCGTTGTCCCGAGCTGAGCCGACCGCCGCGCTTCTTCACATCGGTCTCGTAGCCCTCGGGCAGATTGCGGATATAGGGATCCAGGCCGACGGCCGTGGCCGCGGCAAGAACCTCGTCATCGCCGGCATCGGGGTTGCCGATGCGAATATTGTCGGCAATCGTGCCCGCGAACAGGAACGACTCCTGGGTCACCATGACCACGCTCTTACGCAGCTGCGCATCATCGAGATCACGCAGGTCCACCTCGTCGATGGTGATTCGGCCTTCACTGGGATCGTAGAAACGCGTGACCAGCTTGACCAAGGTCGACTTGCCCGCACCCGTGGCACCCACGAGCGCCACGATCTCTCCCGCAGGGATGCGCAGGTCGAACCGGGGGAGGACATCGGGGCCGTCGCCGTAGGAGAAGCGGACATGGTTGAGGTCGATCGAACGCCCACTGGGCGCTTGGCCGGACCCTTCCGCCGAGGTGGCACCGGAGTTCCGGTCGGTACTGTGCGCAGGCAGGACCTTCGGGTGGGCCGGTGCAACCACCTCAGGATCGGTGTCGAGGACGGCAGCCATCTTCTCCAGTGCCGCCGAGGCTGATTGGTAGAGGTTGAAGGACTGAACAAGTTCATCAAGGGGACCGTAGAAGCGGCGCAGGTAGAGGATGAACGCCGCGAGAACGCCGATCTGCGTCCAGCCTTCGATGACGAGCCACGCACCGACGATGATGATAACCGTCTGCGTGACATTGCCGACCAGCCTCGTCCAGCCCGCGAACCAGGCGACTCCGCGCAGGGCATCGGTGTTGGCGTCGCGGTACGCAGTGTCCTCGTCCTTGAGCGTGCCCCGGCGATCGGGCTGCCGGCGGTAGGCCTGAACAGCACGGATCCCGCCCATGGTCTCGACGAAGTGGACGATGACCTTGGCGATCGAGGTCCGCGTGCGACGGTAGGCGTTCCTCTGCGAACTGTGCGCAGACTTCGTGATGAAGAACAGCGGAATGAACCCCAGGAAGACCACGAGTGCCAGGGGCACGTCGAGGACGATGAGGGTCACGGCGATGAAGGTCATCTCGAACAGCGCCAGAGCCGTGTCGAAGAGTGAGTAGGTGAGGAACTGCTGCACCGACTCCATGTCCGAGGTCTGCCGCGACACCAACCGGCCCGAGGTCGAGCGCTCGTGATAACCCAGGTCGAGACGCTGGATGTGTCCGAACAGTCGCGAACGGAGACTGTAGACGACCTTCTGCGCGGTGATGCCGACGAGCCTCGTCGAGGCGAAAGCGAGCACCGCCGAGGCAATCGCGGAGATGACGAAGGCAGAGACCGCCCGAATCAGTGGCCCCGGATCACCGGCGACTGCCTGCGGAACACCATTGTCGAGCGCATCGGCGATGAAGATCGGACCGATGACGAGGAACAGCGCGGTGAGGACGACGATGACGAGCAGGAAGATCGCCATTGGCAGGTGCGGGCGGACCAGGGAGAACAGCAGCGCACGGGCCTTCTTCGCGATGTCCGGCGGAAGCTGTTCGACCTCATCCTCTTCAACACGCGGAATGCTCATTGCCCACCTCCTTCAGTGAATTGCTCGGCCGTCGCTTGCCCAGGCGTCGAGTGCTCCGCCGCTGCAGAGGCGCCCATGAGTTCGCGATAGAGCGCTGAGGATCCGAGCAACTCATCGTGGGTGCCCAGCGCGACGATGCGTCCTTCGTCGAGGACGGCGACCGCATCGGCCAGTGCCGAGGTGGAGGGGCGGTGGGCGATGATCAGCGTCGTCGAATCGGGCAGGATCTCCCGCAGCGCCCGTTGCACCCGATCTTCCGTGTCGACGTCGACCGCGGAGAGCGGATCGTCGAGGACGAGGATCCGGGGTGCGCCGATCACGGCACGGGCCAGGGCCAGGCGCTGCCGCTGTCCACCGGACAGGGACAATCCCTGCTCACCGACCTGGGTATCGAGACCCTCTGACAGCCGCTCGACGAAGTCCTTCGCCGCCGTGATCTCCAGGGCGTGCCAGATCGCGTCATCGTCGACCCCGGGCGCACCCATGCTCACGTTCTCGGCCACCGAGGTGGAGAACAGGATCGGGTCCTCGAACGACACCGACACCAGGTTGCGCACCTCATTGACGGGCAGCTCACGAATGTCAGTGCCATCGACGCGTACGGATCCGCCGGTGACATCCTGCAGCCGCGGAACAAGAGAGGCCAAGGTCGTCTTGCCCGATCCGGTGGCCCCGACGATGGCCAGAGTCTGGCCCGGAGCGATATGCAGATTGAGATTCTTCAACGTATCGCGGTCGGTGTCGGCGAAATGGAAGTCGACATTGTCGAAGTCCAGTTCACCTTTATAGCGCCCCACATCGGGAGCATCGGTGATCCGACCGTCGGCGTCGGTGATGTCGTGCCTGATGTCGATGACCTCCCAGTACCTGGCAGCTGCGGTCAGAGCCATGAGGGCATCGGCGAGGAGGAAGCCGAGCATTTCGATCGGCATCCGCATCACCATGGAGATCGTCACGCCGGCGACGACGGTGCCGATGGTCATCCAGCCCTGCACGACGCCCCAGGTGCCCACGGCCACGATGGCGGCCTGGGCGAGTGTGGGCAGGAGGATGAGCACACTCCAGAACCAGGAGTCGAGCTTCGCCTTGCGCACCTCGAGCCCCTGGAACTTCCGCGACAGGTGGGAGAAGCGCTGCGCGGCCCAGGGGGAGCGGCCGAAGGACTTGAGGATCCTGATCCCCTGAATCGACTCCTCGACCTCGGTGGTGATCTCACCGACCGTGTCCTGAGAGCGTCTGGAGGCTTCTCTGTACCTCTTCTCGAATACCGTGACCGTCGCAATCGTCGGTACGGCCATGATCAGCATGATGAGGCCGAACACCGGATGCAGGAACGTGAGAATGATGGTGCCGATGATGATGATCAGCGGGGTGGTCACAAGGAAGGGAATCCCGAAGGCGAAGAAGCGGCGCAGCTGAGACAGGTCATTGATCGCGCGCGAGAGCAGCTGTCCCGATTCCCAGGAATCGTGGATAGCCACCGAGGTGTATTGGAGCCGGTCGAAGAGACGCGAACGCCAGGTGATCTCCCACTGGGCGACGACCGGCGCGATGAGGAGCCTACGCGCCCACAGTGCCACCGCCTCGGCGATGCCGATGACGAGGACCCCGAACACTGGCAGCCACAGTCCCGACAGGTCGCGGTGGGCGATGGGCCCGTCGATGATGTGACCGGTGATCAGGGGGATGATCAATTGGATGCCGTTGGCCAGGAGGGTCAGCGCGAGTACAACGATGTACACGCCGATGCGAGAGCGCAGATCGGGCCAGAAACGTAAGAGGGGACGCACCTTCAAGAGCCTAGTCGGGCCGCGTGTCGGAGTCTATGGTTCTCACAATCGGGCTTTCCCTTCCTCTCAAGGCGGAATCGAGTGGGCATCGCAGAGGTCTCACGCTTCAGTCGATAGTCGTCCCAAGTTTCGAGACGATCCATTGCGTCGTTTGACACGCTGATCGCCCGAGGTGAACTATTGAGCCATGACTCACCTTCTTGTCGTCGTTATTACCCAGCGCGCGGATCTTCCGTAGCCTGTCAACACGACACGTTCCGCGCGCCCCTACCGAAATCGGAGGGGCTTTTTTCATGCGGAGACAAGATGGATCACTAGGAAGGATACGAAACGATGGCAGCCACGCCCTCGGCCCAGTCAGCGGGAACTGGCACCGCGCCCAGCGCAGCCCCGGTGACCGCGACCCCGTCAAGCATTCGACGCAACTCGACCCCTGAGGTCCTCACCGGAGCGCAGGCGATCGTCCGCAGCCTCGAACTCCTCGAGGTCGAGACTGTCTTCGGCCTTCCCGGCGGCACCATCCTTCCGACCTACGACCCGCTGTTCGAGACCGACAAGATCCGTCACATCCTCGTGCGCCACGAACAGGGTGCCGGACATGCGGCCGAAGGCTACGCCGCCGCCTCGGGAAAGCTGGGTGTGTGCATCGCAACCTCGGGCCCGGGTGCGACGAACCTGATCACGGCGCTCGCCGACGCCCATATGGACTCTGTGCCCGTCCTGGCCATCACCGGTCAGCAGAGCTCGAAGCTGCTGGGTACCGACGCATTCCAGGAAGCCGATATCGTGGGCATGACGATGCCGGTGACTAAGCACAGCTTCCTCGTCACCAAGGCAGAGGACATCCCCTCGGCGATCCTCAACGCTCACCACATCGCGACCACAGGTCGGCCCGGCCCGGTCCTCGTCGACGTCACCAAGGATGCACAGACGGGTACCGCACCCTTCGTCTGGCCCGGGGAGCCGCAGCTGCCCGGCTATCGTCCCATCCTCAAGCCCCATGCGAAGCAGATTCGCGAGGCCGTCCGGCTCATCTCGGAGGCTCATCGTCCCGTGTTCTACATCGGCGGCGGTGTCATCCGCTCCCAGGCAGACAAGGAACTGCTCAAACTCGCCGAGGCGACCAATATTCCCGTGGTCACGACCCTGATGGCCCGCGGAGCGTTCCCCGACTCGCACCAGCTCCACCTCGGAATGCCCGGAATGCACGGCAGCGTGCCCGCCGTGACCGCCTTCCAGAAGGCCGACCTGCTCATCACAATCGGTGCCAGGTTCGATGACCGAGTCACCGGCAACCTCGATTCCTTCGCCCCGAACGCGCAGGTCATCCACGCCGACATCGACCCTGCCGAGATCGGAAAGAACCGGGACGTCGACGTCGCCATCGTCGGTGACGCCCGCGAGGTGCTCGCCGAGATGCTCAGCGAGATGCGCGACAAGTTCCCCAAGGCTCTCGACCGTCAGCGCGAACCCTGGTGGCGCTTCCTCAACCGGCTCAAGACGACCTACCCGCTGGGCTACTCCACCCAGGACGAGCTCTGCGATCCGCAGTACGTGATCTCGCGGATCTCGGCCCTGACCGGACCCGAAGCGGTCTACGCAGCGGGAGTGGGCCAACACCAGATGTGGGCCGCCCAGTTTGTCGAGTTCGAGCGCCCCAAGTCGTGGCTGAACTCCGGTGGCCTCGGCACCATGGGCTACTCGGTGCCTGCCGCGATGGGCGCAAAGGTCGCCGAACCGGACCGCGTCGTGTGGGCCATCGACGGTGACGGATGCTTCCAGATGACCAACCAGGAACTCGCAACCTGTGCGCTCAACGGCATCCCGATCAAGGTCGCGATCATCAACAACTCTTCGCTGGGCATGGTCCGCCAGTGGCAGACCTTGTTCTATGACGGCCGGTACTCCAACACCGACCTCAACACGGGCCATCAGACGATCCGGATCCCGGACTTCGTCAAGCTCGCCGAGGCGTACGGCTGCCTGGCCCTGCGTGTGGACAGCAACGATGACGTCGATGCTGCGATCAAGACGGCGCTGGAGACCAACGACCGTCCAGTCGTCCTCGACTTCACGGTCCCGGCGGATGCCATGGTGTGGCCGATGGTCGCCGCTGGTGTCTCCAACGACGAGATCGAATACGCACGCGGCATTCGCCCGGAGTTCGACGGTGAGGGCGAGGAACAGGCCGAGAGCCTGATCGCGGAGGCCGGTACGGAAGAAGACGGCACGGTTCGCTCCGTGGCACAGATCGAAGGGGGCCTGGAATGAATAACCGGCACACACTCTCAGTCCTGGTCGAGAACAAGCCCGGCGTGCTCACCCGCTTCACCGGACTCATCGCCCGCCGCGGCTTCAACATCCACAGCCTCGCAGTCGGGGTGACCGAGCATGATGAGCTCTCGCGCATCACGGTCGTCGTCGACGTCAAGGACGTGCCTCTGGAACAGGTGACCAAACAGCTGAACAAGCTGGTCAACGTCATCAAGATCGTCGAGCTCGAACCGGCCACATCGGTCCGACGTGCCCACATCATCTACAAGGTCAAGGCCAACGCCACCACCCGCCCGCAGGTCGCGGCGGCGGTGGAGATGTTCCGCGCCAAGATCGTCGACGTGGGACCTGACTCCGTCAGCGTCGAAGCCACTGGCGAGCTGGGCAAGGTCGAGGCGCTGCGCGAAGTCCTCGAACCCTTCGGGATCAAGGAGATCGTCCAGTCGGGCACCGTGGCCATCGGCCGCGGCTCGAAGTCGATCACCGACAGGGCCCTGCGCAGCTGAATCCAGTGACGCTGCGCAGCTGACGTCTTCACGTTCCACTTCGTGGAACGAGATCCATCTCAACAAATGAACAGCAGTACCAAACTGTGAAATGATGGGGGAGTACCCCAAACCTCTGAAGGAGCAAGAGAACTATGGCAGCAGAACGCTATTACGACGACAATGCAGATCTGTCCGTCATCCAGGGCAAGAAGGTTGCCGTCATCGGCTACGGCAGCCAGGGCCACGCACACTCACTGAGCCTGCGCGACTCCGGCGTCGAGGTCCGCATCGGCCTCAAGGAAGGCTCCGCCAGCCGCGACAAGGCCGCCGCTGAAGGCCTCGAAGTCGGCACCCCCGCCGAGGTCTCCGAATGGGCAGACCTCGTTGTGATCCTCGCTCCTGACCAGGTTCAAGCCGAGATCTACAACGCAGAGATCGCTCCGAACCTGAGCCCAGGCAACGCGCTGCTCTTCGCTCACGGCTTCAACATTCGCTTCGACTACATCCAGCCTCCTGAAGGCGTCGACGTCATCATGGTCGCACCCAAGGGCCCGGGACACGTTGTGCGTCGCGAATACGTCGATGGCCGTGGCGTGCCCGTTCTCGTGGCAGTCGAAGCAGATGCCTCAGGCAACGCTTGGGAGCTCGTGCTCTCCTACGCCAAGGGAATCGGCGGACTGCGTGCCGGCGGCATCAAGACCACATTCACCGAAGAGACCGAGTCGGATCTCTTCGGCGAGCAGACCGTTCTCTGCGGTGGCACCTCCCACCTCGTGCAGTACGGCTTCGAGGTCCTGACCGAGGCCGGCTACCAGCCGGAGATCGCCTACTTCGAGGTTCTCCACGAGCTCAAGCTCATCGTCGACCTCATGGTCGAGGGGGGAATCGCCAAGCAGCGCTGGTCGATCTCCGACACCGCTGAGTACGGCGACTACGTCTCCGGACCGCGCGTCATCACCCCGGACGTGAAGAAGAATATGGAAGCCGTTCTCGCCGACATCCAGAACGGCAAGTTCGCCGAGCGCTTCATGAACGACCAGAAGAACGGTGCGCCCGAGTTCAAGGAGCTGCGTTCGAAGGAAGAGACGCACCCGATCGAGACCACCGGCCGCGAACTGCGCAAGATGTTCGCATGGCTCAAGGACTCCGATGACGACTACACCGAGGGCACTGCCGCTCGCTGATCGTCACACTCCGAAGCCCCGGACGGCCCTCTGGCTTCCGGGGCTTCGTTGTGCCCGGCCGCTGTGAAGCGACTGATTCCACTTGATTCGGACTCGTAATCCTGGTGATGTGAATTACTGTTGGAAGCGTGACGAATTACAGCTTCGAGAACTTCAAGCCCGGCTTCGACGAGTCCACTGGTGCTCCAGATGAGCGCACACAGGGGTACTTCGCATCGACGAGTGTGGGATTCCATGACGCCAGATCGACTGATGATGCGCTGAAGAACCGTGTCGAGCGGGCCATCGCCGACGGTCGCAATCTCACCGCCGTCTACGCGAAGCAGGAATACGAACACGCCCTCGACGCCAGCGTTCCTGTGGCGACCTTCGCCTGGTTCGAGAAGCTGGTCAACGTCGGTGGTGGGCGTTTGGTACCCGGTCATCTGATCACCTGGGTGACGGTGCGGCCGACCCATCGTCGGCGCGGACTGCTGCGGTCACTGATGACGACCGACCTCGCCGAGGCAAAGGCCGACGGATACCCGTTCGCCGCACTGACAGCGACCGAAGGTGGAATCTACTCCCGCTTCGGCTTCGGTGTCGCCACCTGGTCACACTCCATCGAGGTCGACACCTCGCCCGGCTTCAAGATGGTCCATGAACCCGACCGTCGGGTCGAACTGTGCCTGCCCGGCGAACTGCGCGAACTGGCTCCGAAGATCTACGGAGAGTTCATGCGCACCTCTCCGGGGGCGATGGAACGCCAGCAGACCTACATCGAACGCGCCACCGGAGCACTCAACACCGACACCGGTGAAGCCGACCGCGGTGTGCGTGCGGCTCTGCACTTCGATGAGCAGGGCGAAGCCGACGGCTACGTGTCCTATAAATTCGCCGGCTGGTCGAAGAATCCGCCGACGATCGAACTCATCGACTTCGTCGCGGTCACGGACGCCGCCTACGCCTCACTGTGGTCATTCCTGGCCGCCATCGATCTGTCGACGCGAGTGACCTTCGGGGAATCTGCCGAGGATTCGCCGCTGCCCTGGTTGCTCACCGACTCCCGCCGAGTCCGGACCGTGTCCACAGAGGACAACATCTGGATCCGGATCCTCGACGTCAAAGCGGCCCTCGAGGCCAGGCCCTGGTACGTACCCGGCACACTGGTGATCGAAGTCGATGACTCCCTTGACCTGGCCGGCGGCCGGTTTACGATCACCTCGGATGGGGAGAACGCCGTCGTCGAAACCGCACCCGATTCGACCCCTGCCGATCTGAGCCTGGGCATCGCGGAGCTCGGCTCCCTCTACTTCGGAGGTGCCGACCCGGTGATCCTTGCGCGGGCGGGGCGCATCGACGAAAACGTGCCCGGAGCGGCCGTGCGCGCGAGCTCAATGTTCAACCTGGGTCGGATGCCGTACTCGCCCAACGGCTTCTGAGGTCCTCGCCTAAAGTGAGCCGAGACGCACTTCCCAGAATTTGAGACTTTGTGAAAGCATTCACAAAGTCTCATAAGATGGACGCGTCCCGGACGCAACAGGAGGAACTCAGTGCCCAAGCCCATCGTGCTCATCGCCGAAAATCTGTCACCGGCCACCATCGATGCCCTCGGAGGGGACTTCGAGATCCGTCACACCGAAGGTGCTGACCGCTCTCAGCTCCTCAACGACATCGTCGATGTCGACGCGATCCTCGTCCGCTCCGCCACTCAGGTCGATGCCGAAGCGATTGGTGCCGCGAAGAAGCTTCAGGTCATCGCCCGTGCCGGCGTCGGACTCGACAATGTCGACGTCCCAGCCGCCACCTCGGCGGGCGTCATGGTCGTCAACGCTCCGACCTCGAACATCATCTCCGCGGCCGAGCTCACCATGGCCCATATCCTCGGTTCGGCACGCTACTTCGGCGCCGGCAACACCTCGCTCAAGGCGGGGGAGTGGAAGCGTTCGAAGTACACGGGCGTGGAGCTCTACGAAAAGACTCTGGGCATCGTCGGACTCGGCCGCATCGGCGGACTCGTGGCCGAACGTGCGAAGGCATTCGGCATGCGCCTGGTCGGCTATGATCCTTACATCACGCAGGCACGCGCCGCGCAGATGGGCGTCGAGGTCGTCGACCTGCCCGGGCTGTTGGCCGTCAGTGACTTCGTCACCGTCCACATGCCCAAGACCCCGGAGACGATCGGCATGATCAGCACCGAGGAATTCAAAGCAGCCAAGCCGGGCGCACGGTTCATCAACGTGGCACGTGGCGGCATCATCGACGAGGATGCCCTCGCCGAGGCGGTCGCAGCAGGAGAGGTCGGCGGTGCCGGCATCGATGTGTGGAACACCGAACCCCCTGAGCACTCGGCGCTGATGGAACTCGACGCCGTCAACGTCACGCCCCACCTCGGCGCCTCGACCGCTGAAGCCCAGGAGAAGGCAGGCGTGGCCGTTGCCAAGTCGGTGCGCAAGGCACTGGCAGGCGAACTCGTTCCCGATGCGGTCAACGTCGCTGGTGGAGCCATCCACGAGGATGTGCGACCGGGCATTCCCCTGGCCGAGCGGCTGGGACGTGTTGTCAACTCACTGGCGAACTCCTCGGTCACCCACTTCAAGGTCGAGGTCAACGGCGAGATCGCGGACAAGGACGTGTCCGTCCTCAAGCTCTCCGCGCTCAAGGGCCTGTTCAAGGACGTCGTGTCCGATCAGGTCTCCTACGTCAACGCGCCTCTGTTGGCCGAAGAGCGCGGAATCGGCGTCGAGCTCGTGACCGATCCCTACTGCGAATCCTTCCGCAACGTCACGCGACTGACCGCGACGACAAGCGAAGGGCAGCGGATCTCAGTCTCGGGTACCGTGACCGGTCCGAAGCTCGTGCAGAAGCTCACCGAGGTCAACGGCTTCGACCTGGAGATTGAACTCACCGACAACCTGCTCATCTTCCGCTACGAAGACCGTCCGGGCATCATCGGACAGCTGGGCCAGGCGCTCGGAGCCAATGCGATCAACATCGCCGGCATGCAGGTCTCGCCCTCTGCCACAGACAATGACGCGCTCTCGGTTCTGGCTGTCGACTCGGCAGTGTCCGAGGAAGTCGTCAAGGCCGTGGCCGGAGCAGTCAACGCTTCGGCATTCAGCGGAGTCTCATTGAGCGAGGACTGACCTTCACCGGTCGTATAGCTGCGAACGGAACCCGTTCACCTCTGAAGTCGAGGTGAGCGGGTTCTTATCGTTATCCAGGTCCACAGTTCGTCGGCGAGGACGGCGGCCGAGATGCCGATGAGGGCCCCGCCGATCGTGTCGGAGAGCCAGTGCACCTGCAGTGCGGTGCGCGACCACATCATCAGCAGAATCCACGCGAAGGCCACAATGATCGACCAGTGGAACCGCAGGCGCACGGGTTCGAGCGGGGGAGTGATCTCGGTCGGAACTGCGTCGGTCGAGGTGGGAGAGGTGAGAGCAGTTTCGGACTCAGTGGGGAGAGTCTCGGCACCGCCGGGTAGAGTCGCGGTCTTGTCCTCCGGCGGGATCGCCAACGGGGCAATCGCGCCCACCTCGGCCAGCCGGAGCATGTGCGCACGGGAGGCGATGAACGCCAGCCCCATTGCCAGTGCGGCCGCACCCATGGAATGACCCGAAGGGTACGAATAGCCCAGAGACTCATAGAGCTGCTCACTGGGCCGGACCCGGGTGACCACGGCCTTGAGCAGCTCGGACAGGGCGATGCCCACGAGCATGGTGGTGACGAGGACGCCCGCGGCACGGAATCGTCGCAGGAGGACGAAGATCGCAGCCAGCAGGCCGGTGCAGATCACGGCACCCGTACCTCCGCCCACCTCGGCGAGGATAACCGCCAGCCAATACCCGGTGGTGTCGGGTTCAAGGCCGACGAAGTTCAGCCAGGCCTGATCAACCGTCGTGGGCCCGGAGACATTGACTCTCAGCCACAGGCCGAAGGCGACGACGAGGAGGACCGCTGGCAGGGTCGACCAGAGGATCCACGAGGGTTGACGGACCGGCATATTAAGGACTCAGACTCAGGCGTTCCAGAGGCCGTAGGTCGACGCCAGGGAGGCGATCTTCTTCGCGCGTGCCAGACGCGGCAGGTACGAACCGTCCGTGATCTCGGACCCGCCTTCTGCAGCCTCGAGCAGCTGACGCGCCCAGTCGCGCTCATCCTCGCTGGGGCTCATCGATTCGTTGAGTGCCACGACCTGGTCGACGTTGAGCACAAGCTTTCCTGTCATGCCCATCATGTGGGTCACCTCGGCGTCCTTGCGGACCTGTTCGTCGCTGGCGGTCGCTGCGGACGGTCCGTCGATCGCGCCGGGCAGTCCACCCATGCGCGAAGCGATGGTCAGGCGCGACCGGGCATAGGCCAAAGCCATCGGGTCGCCGGAGAAGCCGGTGTCCTTGCGGAAGTCGTTCGTTCCGAAGGCCAGGCGGAAGGTGCCCGGCGCCTCGGCGATCTTGGTTGCGTTCTCCACGCCCATCGCAGATTCCAACAGCGCGATGACCGGGAGTCCGGCCTTCGCGCGCATTGCAGTGTAGGAGACCTGCTCGGGACGTTCGGTCTCCGGCAGCATCACACCACGCAGTCCGGGCAGCATGGCAATGGCGGCCAGGTCGTCGTCCCAGAACTCTGAGTCCATCTTGTTGATCCGGACCCAGGCGGACATGCCGCCTTCAAGAGCACGCACCACGTTGTCGCGGGCTTCGAGCTTCTTATCGTCAGAGACCGAGGCCTCGAGGTCGAAGATGACGGAATCCGACTCGGAGATCTGCGCCTCTGTGAAGATCTCCTCTTTGGCTGCGTTGACCAGCAGCCAGGAGCGGGAGAGCTTGGCGGGGAGGGCGGCGGCTCGTGCGTTGCGGATCGTATCTGTCAATGATCGACTTTCTCTGGGGGTTTCGGGGTGTTCCTCCCATCTTCGACGCTCGGGCCGGGAAATTGTAGTCGGGAACGAAGTTTGAGACATGAAATTGTGGATGACGGGATTCGGTGAACCTGAGAGCCGAAACGTGTCCGGATAGTAGGACGACCTAGTTGCATCGTGAGATGAGTTCTACTCTGTGACCATGAAGTTTTCAATTGCAGTCATGCCAGGCGACGGAATCGGCAACGAAGTCGTCCCCGAAGGTCTCAAGGTGCTCAAGCGCGCCATCGAGGTCTCCGGTGAGCCCGTTGAACTCGAACTCACGGACTACGATGTCGGTGCCAGCCGCTGGCACGAGACCGGCGAGACCATGACGGACGAGGAGCTGGAGTCGCTGCGCAAGCACGACGCGATCTTCTTCGGTGCCTGTGGTGACCCGAGCGTGCCCTCGGGTGTGCTCGAACGCGGCGTGATCCTCAAAATGCGCTTCGGCCTCAGCCACGCCGTCAATCTGCGTCCCTCGAAACTCTTCGCAGGAGTCACCAGCCCACTGGCGAACCCCGGAGAGATCGACTTCGTCGTCGTCCGCGAGGGCACCGAAGGTTCCTACACCGGAATGGGCGGCTCCGTCCGCACCGATACTCCCTATGAGGTTGCCACCGAGGTCTCGGTCAACACCTGGTACGGCGTCGAACGAGCCGTCCGCGACGCCTTCGAGCGAGCGCAGGCGAGGAGCAAGAAGCTCACCTACGTCCACAAGCACAACGTCATGGTCCATGCAGGTCATCTGTGGCGCCGCGTCGTGGAGAAGGTTGGTGCCGAATACCCTGAGGTGACGTTCAACTACGAGCACACCGATGCGTCCACGATCTACATGGTCACCGATCCCTCACGCTACGACGTGATCGTGACAGACAACCTCTTCGGTGACATCCTCACCGACCTGGCTGCCGCAGTGACCGGCGGCATCGGATTGGCAGCCTCGGGCAACCTGAATGTCGAAGGCACGGCACCGAGCCTGTTCGAACCCATCCACGGTTCGGCCCCGGACATCGCCGGGCAGCAGATCGCCGATCCGACCGCCTCGATCCTCTCCGGTTCGCTGATGGCCTCGCATCTGGGGCTCGAGGTCGTGGCGAAGTCGATCGAGGCCGCTGTTGAGGCTGACTTGGCTGATCGTGATGGAACCAAGCGATCCACCGTCGAGGTGGGCGACGCGATTGCGGCCCGCCTGGGCTGAGGCGGCATAACCGCCTCGGCTGGGGCGGCATAACCGCCTCGGCTGGGGCGACACAAACCACCTCAGCTCAGACGGCATAACCGCCTTCACGGAATCATAGAATCGCCCCTGTTCGACGATGACAGGGACTTCACCCCGGTGCGCATCGCACCGGGGTGATGTACTACCCTGACAGTGTCACTCATCACAAATGAGAAAAGAGTTCTTATGACTAAGTTTGCCGTTCTCAAGAATGTCCAGCCGCAACCCGAGCTGGTGCGAGAGAACATCAAGAAGGATCCCGGATTCGGGCTCTACTTCACCGACCACATGGCACACGTCAGGTACACCCTTGACGATGGCTGGCACGCTCACGAGGTGAAGCCGTACGGCCCGCTCGTGCTCGATCCTGCTGCTGCTGTGTTCCACTACGCGCAGGAGATCTTCGAAGGTATGAAGGTCTACCGCCACGCAGACGGCTCCGTCTGGACCTTCCGCCCCGAGCGCAATGCCGCGCGCATCAACAAGTCCGCCGAGCGTCTTGCGCTGCCGCAGATCTCGGAAGAGGACTTCATCGAATCGATCAAGGCTCTGGTTTCGCTCGATCAGCAGTGGGTTCCCACCCCTGAATCTGAAGCCGATGAGTCGAGCCTGTACCTGCGCCCCTTCATGATCGCCACCGAGCGATTCCTGGGTGTGCGGTCCAGTCATGAGGTCGACTACTACGTCATCGCCAGCCCCGCCGGTCCCTACTTCTCCGGCGGCATCAAGCCGGTCTCGATCTGGCTGTCGCAGAACTTCAACCGGGCCGGCTCCGGCGGCACCGGATTCGCCAAGTGCGGCGGCAACTACGCGGGCTCGCTTGCCGCTCAGAACGAAGCCGCAGCCCAGGGGTGCCAGCAGGTGCTGTTCACCGATGCTGCAGAGAACAAGTACATCGATGAGCTGGGCGGAATGAACCTCATGCTCGTGACCAAGGATGGCCGCCTTCTCACTCCGCAGCTCGGTGATTCCATTCTTGACGGAGTCACTCGCCGATCCCTGCTCGACCTCGCCCCACAGCTTGGGCTGCAGCCGGAAGAGCGCAAGGTCACCGTCGACGAATGGCGAGAGGGTGCCGCCAACGGCGACATCGTCGAGGCCTTCGCCTGCGGCACGGCCGCGGTGGTCACGCCGATCGGTCGAGTCGTGAGCAATGACTTCACGATCGATCATGGTGAAAAGCCAGGTGAGAAGACCATGGAGTTCCGCAAAACTCTGCTCGACATTCAGTACGGTCGGGCTGAGGACGCGAACAACTGGATGGTTCGCCTGGCCTGAGGGCCTGCTGAGCCGTGCAGGCTCAGACCATCCAGCATTATGAGGGTCGGGTATCGCGATTTTGTTCGCGGCACCCGACCCTTTTAACGTGCCTTGGATCTTGGCTGGTTTGTCGATGAGTTCAGTAGGCTTGGCGAATGCGCGCGAGCACATGAGCTGCCGACTGCCGATGCTGCCTCTGCGAGATCCGAGTCGCTGAGATTGCTGACCAAGCGGTCAGCGGGGATGACCCGACTCAAATCGGTTGCAGCGCCGCCTGAGCGGAGATCGATGGCGGCGAGAGAGCTAGTAGCGATTCCCTCCAGCGGGATGTCAGTTGAGCGGATGCGAAATGCTGCTGTGATCATGAATATGCCGCTGGCGACTCCCAGTACTCCCAGTAAAACCGCGACGGCCAGTCCGACAAGTACAATGAAGCCCCGAGCACCACCTCTCGGCGGAAGTAGTTAAGCTGGCCGATCTTCTTCGACAACCGGGCAACGCCGGCTTTGCCTAAGACGACTCGAACCGCTCCATTGCCGAACATTGGTCGTGTCCTTCGTGTCGGGTTCTCTTGCCGAAGTTCGCCTGCAGGTTCTATCGCGGACAATTTTACTCACAAATGCGTTAAAGAGGTATTGTGGCCTCGTGCCTACTGCAACCTCGGCGACTACGCCGACCGCTTCCGAAGTCGTCGCAAACCTTCCCTGGCGATGGAGAACCCAAGGTGCCATCTTCATCATCGGTGGTCTGGGTTTCATGTTCGATGCCTGGGATGTTGCCCTCAACGGGTTCCTCATTCCGCTACTCAGCGACTATTGGAGCTTGAGCGCGGGCCAGGCCGCCTGGATCGCAACAGCCAACCTCATCGGCATGGCACTGGGTGCCTTCATCTGGGGCGGCATCGCCGATGTGATCGGTCGGAAGAAGGCGTTCACCCTCACGCTCCTCGTGTTCTCCATCTTCACAGTCGCCGGAGCCTTCTCCCCGGCATTCGGCTGGTTCACCCTCTTCCGATTCCTCGCTGGATTCGGGCTCGGCGGATGCATCCCCGTCGACTATGCGCTCGTCGGGGAATTCACCCCCAAGAAGCACCGCGGTCGCGTCCTGACTGCGATGGACGGATGGTGGCCGATCGGTGCCTCACTGTGTGCCTTCGTCTCTGCATCATTGCTGGGCGTGGGGGATTGGCGCCTCATCATGCTCGTCATGATTGTGCCCGCTCTCCTGACGGTTGCCGTGCGTTTCGGAATTCCCGAATCACCTCTCTACCTTGCCTCCGTGGGACGGTATGCCGAAGCCGACGCCATCATCACCCGGCTTGTTGAGCGCACCGGCGCCGAGGAGACGACCTGGACCCACGATGTCCCTGCCGTGAGTGGGGACAAAGCCTCCGACACAACCCACGAATCCACCGTTACGACCCAGGTGTCACAGCAGTCATCCGATTCGGCTGAAACGGTCACCTCCGTCAACAAACAGCTGCGTGCAGCCAGTGGCCAGCTTGTGCAGCTGTGGCAGTACTCCGCTAAGACGACTCTCGTGTCCTGGGCCCTGTTCGTGTCCGTCCTCCTTGTCTACTACGCGGCACTGACATGGCTGCCCGGCATCCTGAAGAAGCAGGGCATGGGGGACCAGGCTGCATTCATGGTCACCGGGTCGATGACCGCGGTGGGAATCCTCGGCGTCATCGTCTCGGCCCTGATCGTTGAACGGGTGGGCCGAAAATGGGTGCTCGGCGTGACCTCGATTGTCTCCGCGGTCCTATTGGTTGGTGCAGCAGTGTTCATCGAGGCCTCGGGCTCCGAGCTGACCTTCGCCGCCAAAGCCAGCATCATCGGTTTCGGATTCGTCGTGCAGATCGCGATCCCTACCCTCTACACCTACGTATCAGAGCTGTACCCGACCCGACTGCGCGGTTCGGGATTCGGCTGGGCATCGGCTGCCTCCCGCATCGCGACCGGCATTGCTCCGCTGGTCTTCGGTGCTTTCATGTGGCCGGTGCTCGGACTCACCGTGACGTTCATTCTCACCGGACTGCTCGTGGTCATGGCGGTGGTGCTGATGGGTCTGCTTGCCAGAGAGACCACAGGCGAAGCACTCGACTGAGGACCGAATCGTTCGGAACCGTTCCTGATCTGGCCTGACCTGCCGCCTGACTTGGAGTGATGCTTGGCCAAAATCTCGTGTCAGGGGCGACGGCTACTGTGATCGGTATGGGAGCGGGGACGGTTTCAGACGTGATCACCGAGATTCATCGGTGGCGCAAGGCGCTGTCCGATCTGCCGCCAGCGAGCACGGAAGCCGAAGCGATCGACAGAATCACTGCCCTGGAAGAATTGACGTCAGTGAGTGCAGCTGCGCAGGCCAGAGAAACGTTGACCTTCGACATGCACCGTCGAAATCGCGAAGCCGAAGAAGGGGTGCCGAGTCGCAGCCAAGGCAAGGGCCTTGGTGCCGAGATCGGGCTGGCACGGAAGGTGTCTCGGGCCAGAGGGAACAGACTGCTCGGATTCTCTCGCTCGCTGCTGCTGGACCTGCCCAAGACCTATGCCTCGCTGAAGAGTGGAGACATCTCGGAGGAGAAGGCGCGAGTTGTTGCGAAGGAGACCGATTGGCTCCCGAAGGACAAACGGCACCAGGTCGATGACCAAATGGCCGATCGCCTCGCCGAGGTTGGCGTCGGTCGATTGGGCAATGAAGTTCGCGCTCTGGCTCAGCAGCTCGACCAGAAAGCCGCCGTCGACCATCTCGACAGGTGTGTGGAAGAACGTGGTGTCTCGGTGCGGCCAGCGCCTGGGAACATGGCGTACCTGACAGCGCTTCTACCTTTGTCACAGGCTGTGGCGGCATATACCAACCTGTCGAAGTCGGCACAGTCGATCGTCGGGGTAGGACAGTCCGAAGGGCGAACTCAAGGACAGGTCATGGCCGATCTCTTAATTGAGAGAACCACGGGCCAAGACAGTGCTGAGGCCATCCCGACCGAAGTCCACGTAGTGATGAATGAAACCAGCCTCTTCGACACAGGCGAAACGTCAGCATGGTTTCCAGGTTTCGGCCCAATCCCAGCAAAGACGGCACGTGATTTCATCGCAGACAACGAAGCCTCAGTCTTCATCCGCCGCTTGTACACACGTCCATCCGACGGACAGCTGGTCCGAATGGACTCGAAGCGACGTGAATTTTCCGGACTGCTTCGCCGTATGGTGATGATCCGCGACGACGTCTGCCGATCGCCCTGGTGCGATGCCCAGATCAAACACGCAGATCATTCGCAGGCATTTGCCGCCGGCGGTGAGACCAACTGGGACAATGCTTCGGGGCTCTGCGCCGCCTGCAACTTCCTCAAAGAAGTTCCCGGCTGGCGCCATGAGGCCACGGCAGAAGAACTGGTCGTACGAACACCTACGGGGCACCGATATCGGATCGGCACCAGACCGATCGGGACACCGGTGGCCAATTCCCGTGAACGGCCTCGATCCAATCACCCCGATGAGCAGGTGTCGGATGCAGGAGGCGAAGAGTCGCCGGCTCCAGCACGCGAAGAGGCTCCGAATGCAGCAAGTGTCGAGGCACCAGGTGCGCTTAGTGATCCCGACCTGTTTTATGTGAGACTTCGACCGCTTCGAAAAATCGAGGCACCGAAGTTGGAAGGAATACATTCTTCCCTCAAAATAGACGTGTGGGAAAGCTATATTGAACCGCCGAGTCCAGTGGAACTGAACCTAGAGAAACAACTGGCTGAATTCGCCTCCGTGGGGTGATGTCCTCAACCAGACTTGTGAACCAGATGCCGGAATCAGACATCTGCTCCAGGCGTCAGGTCTCGGCGTATGTTTCTCAGCCCACTGACGAGAATTTTCTCTGAGTTCAACTGCTCGACTGCTGTTGTCGTTAAGGTGGAAGCATGGTTGAACGTGCCGAGTGTGAAGGACTTGGAACGTCATCTGCAGAGTTCGACGTTGAACTGATGTGGGGCGTACCGGGCGGTCTCGGCCCGAGTTGGGCACCGATGAGTTCAACAGCGGGACTCCCGCGAGTCCTCCCTTCGCCAGCCGAAGTCGAAGAGCTCTATGCAACGGCAGCAGCCGAGCCGCCATTACTCGAAGATCCGAAACATGCAGCGTTGTTCGGGAGCCTCTACGATCTCTCGGTCCGAAACGGTCAGGTACTCGTCGCAGCAGCGCGTTCCGGCGGACGTCTGAGGTCAATCGCCTACGGCCATTACTGGTCCTGGATTGAACAGGACTACGACTGGGCGCACGAACTCCGTGCCACTCTCGGGGACGCCGCTGCAACGATCGAATGGTCGTTCGCGCTCAACCTGTTGGCACGTGACCCTCATTTGCATCAGTCCGGACTCGGCCGGGCCACTCTGCAGACGTGGTTGACCGGCATCAGCGGATACGGCTGCTGGCTGCAGACCACCGACATCGACACTCCAGCACGTCGGCTCTATGAACGCCTCGGCTTCTTCGCCCTCGGCCATGGGCCCCAGGCGCCTAACGGACAACCGGGACTGGTCATGTTCCGACCACCTGCATGAGTCGTGCAGTCCTCGAGCGGTGCTGACCTTGAATCGTGCATCCTCCGGCGATCATTAGGATGGTGGCATGCGCAAAGAAGCTCCGGCAGACAACCAGAAGACCGATCCCTCCAGCGGCGCCACCAAGTCGCGGCACGCTGCCCCCATGCCACACGACGAGAACCTGTGGCTGGAAGATATCCACGGTGATGATCAGATCGCGTGGGTCAAGGACCAGAACGCGAAGACCATCGCACGGTTCCAGGACGACCTGTTTGACTCCATCGCCGGTGATATCCGGACCGCACTGGACTCCGAGGGAAAGATCCCGATGGTGGCTAAACGCGGCGATCACTACTTCAACTTCTGGCGTGACTCCACGAATCCGAAAGGCATGTGGAGGCGAACCACCTGGGACAGCTACGTTTCCGATTCCCCGGAATGGGAGGTCCTCATCGACCTCGACGCCCTCGCCGCTGCAGAGGAGACACCGTGGGTGTGGGCCGGAGCTTCGGTGCGTCGCTCAGACAACGCCCGCGCCCTCGTCTCCCTGTCACCGGATGGTGGAGATGCCCACCGGGTGCGCGAATTCGATCTGGAGACCCAAACCTTCGTCGACGGTGGCTTCGACCTGCCCTCGGCGAAGACTCGCTTCGCTTGGCTCGATGACGACACGATCATCGTCGCGACCGACACAGGCGAGGACTCTCTGACCACCTCGTCCTATCCGCGCCAGGCACGAGTTCTCACACGCGGACAGGCTATCGCCGATGCTCCGATCGTCGCCGAAGTTCCCCGCGACCATGTCGCCATCTTCGTGGGCAGCGATGTGGACGCCGCAGACCCCGAGTCAACCGACAGAGCGTTTGCCATCGACGCCATCGACTTCTTCAACACGCAACTCAGCTTCATCGACCTCGACGACGTCAAGGACGAATCCGAGGCAGTGCCCACCGACGCCTCGGCGTGGGAGAAGGCCTGGATCGTCGTCGATGTGCCGACCGACGTCGAAGTCGGATTCGAACGGGACATCGTGCTCTTTCGACCCCAATCCGAGTGGAGGCACGAAGACTTTTCGGTTCCGGCCGGTGGCCTGGCCGTGGCCGGCATCGCCGAGGTGAAGGCCGGGACGATTGCACCGACCGTCATCTTCACCCCAGATGAGCACACCGCCCTGCAATCGTGGACCTGGACACGGGACTACTTGATCCTCGAGCTGCTGGCCGATGTGCAGTCACAATTGGTGGTCCTGATTCCGAACGACAACTTCTCCTCATTTTCTCTGCCTGGGGTCCCCGCCAATCACATGGTCGGGCTCGGAGCCGTCGACAAGCACGATGACGCGACCGCTAATGACTATTGGCTGGTCAGCACGGGATTTCTGACTCCCTCGACCCTGTCGTACGGGAGCCTGGAGCCCTCGAACAGCAGTGCAGAATCCAGCACTGCTGGCAGTCCCAGCACCGTTGGAGACTCCAGCGCGCCCGTCGTCATCAAGTCGGCACCGGCACTCTTCCCAAGCGAGGGATTCTCCGTCGAGCAGCACTTCGCCACGAGCGAGGACGGAACGAAGATCCCCTACTTCCAGATCGCCGATAGCGCGTTGGCCCTCGATGGGAGCAACCCGACCCTCCTGGATGGGTACGGCGGATTCGAAGTCAGCCGGACACCGGTGTATTCCCCAGTGATGGGCATCGGATGGCTGGGCCGCACGACGACGGGGGCCTCAAACGATCCTGCCAACCCACAGCCCACCGCTGCAGCCGAGACCCCGATTCCTGCAGGACGTCGCGGGGTGTATGTCCTTGCCAACATCCGCGGGGGTGGAGAATACGGGCCACGGTGGCACACCTCGGCGATGCGAGAGAACCGGATGCGCGCCTATGAGGACTACGCAGCTGTTGCCCGAGACCTCATCGAACGCGGGGTCACATCCGCGCGCAGCCTGGCATGCGCAGGTGGCTCCAACGGTGGGCTGCTGGTGGGAAACATGCTCACACAGCATCCCGAACTCTTCGGTGCGATCTCGTGCGGAGTCCCACTTCTGGACATGCGCCGCTACACCAAACTCAGCGCCGGCTATTCGTGGAAGGCAGAGTACGGTGACCCCGATGTGGCTGAGGACTGGGCGTTCATCCAGAGGTTTTCGCCCTATCATCTGCTCGAAGATGGCACCGACTATCCGCCCGTGCTGTTCTGGACGGCGACCTCCGATGACCGGGTCGGTCCGGTGCAGGCACGCAAGATGGCTGCTCGGATGCAGAATCGTGGGATTGACGACGTCTGGTTCTTCGAAGACACGGAAGGCGGACACTCGGCAGCGTCGGACAACAAGCAGGCGGCTTTCACCCGCGCACTGAGCTACCGATTCCTGTGGACCTCGCTGACCGGGGAGTGAGCTGACCAGGAAGCGAACCGTCCGGGGAGTGAGCAAACTCATAGCTTCTGAGTGGAGCCTGGGCGTAGCGTTGGGAGCATGACGAACGACATGCACGAATCCCAGCGCTTTCACGCCGAGTACAAGGTCATCGGCGGAAAACTCGTGGTCGCCGATGTGGAGACCGATGGAAAGATCATCACCGAGGTCAAGATCTCCGGCGACTTCTTCCTCGAGCCCGAAGAAGCCTACTTCGACCTTGCACCGGCGCTTGTGGGTGCCAGCGTCACCGCGGACAACGCGAATCTGCGCCAGCGTCTCGACGCAGCCCTTGCCGGGTACGGTTCGGAGTTGGCGATGCATGGATTCTCCACCTCGGACATCGCCACAGTCGTCCGACGTGCTCTGGGGTCGGCTGCGAACTTCACCGACTTCGACTGGCAGGTCATTCGCGGCGAGGTTCTGCCCACGCAGGTCAACGTCGCTCTCGATCAGGTGCTGCTGGAAGAGGTGGCGGCGGGGCGTCGGAAACCTACCCTGCGGTTCTGGGAGTGGGACGATACCGCCACGGTCATCGGAGCTTTCCAGTCCTATGTCAATGAACTTCGCCCAGAAGGCGTTGAGAAGTACGGTGTGCAGGTCGTGCGCCGCATCTCCGGCGGGGGAGCGATGTTCATGGAAGGCGGGAACTGCATCACCTATTCGATGTTCGTTCCACCTGCATTGGTCGCTGGCCTCGACTACGAGGAGTCCTACGTCTTCCTCGACCAGTGGGTGCTGGCAGCGTTGAAGAGCCTCGGCGTCGAAGCCTTCTACAAGCCGATCAACGACATCTCCTCAACCGGCGGCAAGATCGGTGGTGCGGCCCAAAAGAGAATGCGCGACGGCACACTGCTCCACCACGCGACTATGAGCTACGACATCGACGCCGACAAGATGGTGGAAGTTCTGCGCATCGGCGAAGCGAAGATCTCCGACAAGGGAGTATCAAGCGCCAAGAAGCGCGTCGATCCGCTGCGCAGCCAGACCGGTGAGGCCCGCAAGGACATCATCGACGTCATGGCCGATACATTCGCCGACCGCTACGGAGCACACTTCGACGCATTCACCGACGACGAGCTGGAGAAGGCTCACGCTCTCGTCGCAGAGAAGTTCGGGACCGAGAAATGGACGCACCGAGTGCCGTGAGCCAGTCGCCGCGTGAGCACAGCCCAGCGGGTGAGCAAAGCCCAGGGTGGGAATCCCACCCTCGAACGCTGACTGAAGCGTCGGAACAGTCCACGATCGTTGCTCTCGGCGGTGGCGGCTTCTCAATGCCAGAGTCAGGGCAGTCAGCGATCGATGACTACCTGCTCGAGCGCGCATCCCTGGTGCGAGAGGCACGCGAGACAGACATGTGCAGTACAGACACACGTGACACAGACACACGTGGCACCGGAGCACACCATCACCGAGGTGGTGGTGGCGCTTCGCTGCTTCCTCGCGTGTGCTTCGTCCCGACCGCATCGGGGGACAACCCCGACTACGTTCAACGCTTCGAAACAGCCTTCGCCGGCCGGGCCGAGACGTCTGTGCTCTCGTTGTTCGGCCAGAGTCCCTGGGACTACGAGGACCCAACGACGCTGCTGGATGTGGACCTCATCTACGTCGGCGGCGGATCCACCGCCAACCTGCTGAGCCTGTGGCGTCGCCACGGCGTAGACGACATCATGGCAGAAGCCGCGGCGGGTGGCACGATCCTGGCCGGCATCAGTGCCGGTGCAAACTGCTGGTTCGAGGCCTCCTCGACAGATTCCTTCGGCCCATTAGCCCCGCTCACCGACGGTCTTGGCTTCATTTCGGGAAGCGTCTGCCCCCACTATCACGGTGAACCTGGCCGGGCCGAGACCTTCCGAAAATGGATCGGGACCGGCCAACTGCCGGGTCCCGGACTTGCCATCGATGACCATGCCGCGGTCGTCTTCGAAAACCTCGTGGCCACCTCGGTGATGGTGGAATCAGCGGAGGCAAACGCCTACACCGTCGACTCTCGAAGCGACACACGCCTCGAACTCTGAGGATCAATCTGCCCGGATCATTCGGCGTCCGCCGCAAGCAGCAGACGCCGCTGCAAACAATAGTGGCGGATCATCGACCATCGTTGGGCCTCGTGTCTGTAGGATTGGGAATCAATCAAGCCATACCCTGCACAAGGAGAGCCATGCGCCAGGTCGAACCGTCCGTAGAACTGCTCGCAAAACCCAGCATCGACTGGGAATCGATGAGGACATACCTCGACGAGGTGGGCGGAACTAGCTGGGCGGAACGTGTCGAAGACGCCGATTCTCCCGACGCCGAGGATATCGTCGAGTTCTCCGGACGCATGTGCTACCGCTCGTGGGAGCCGGGACTGAACCCGAACGTGTCCCGCGTGCGCACCGACTCGGCACAGTACCTGGGCAACGTCATCGCCTCCCAGCACGGGTCGGTCCTCGAACACGCGAACTTCACCTTCGTGCTGCACAATGTGTCCCGAGTGCTCACCCACGAACTCATCCGCCACCGCGCGGGATCGGCGTTCTCGCAGGAATCCCTGCGCTACGTGCGCCTGGCCGACATTCCGTTCTGGTTCCCCGAATGGGCACGCGAAGACTCGGAGCTCATGGAACGCTCTCTCAAGGTCCTCGACACCCTCGAAGAACACCAGAAATGGATGGCAGAGCACTTCGAACTCGACGAAGCCAGCACCAAGTTCTCCCATAAGAAGCACATGACCTCGTTCATGCGCCGCTTCGCACCCGAGGGGCTGGCCACCGGCATCGTCTACACCGCAAACCTGCGCTCCCTGCGTCACGTCATCGAGATGCGCACCGCCAAGGGTGCCGAGGAAGAGATTCGTCTCGTGTTCAACAAGATCGGTGAGGCCATGCTCCAAGAGGCCCCAGCGGTCTTCTCCGACTATGAAGTGGTCGACGGGGAATGGATCCCCGGGACCCGGAAGGCATGACATGGCTGATATCTACAACGCTGAACTGAAACCAGGAAAACTCGACGTCATCTCTGCATGGCTGAGCCAGCAGTCGTGGGCAGCCGGGGCCGATGTGGCCCCGGAGTCGCTGGAATCGATCAGCTCCTACCGGTTTGATGATCCAGCCGGTGAAGTGGGCGCCGAGATTCATATCGTCGCCGCCGGTGATCGCGTCTTCCAGGTGCCGCTGACCTATCGCGGTGCGGAGCTGGCTGGTGCCGACAAACACCTGATCTCGACCATGGAGCATTCCGTTCTCGGCAAGCGCTGGGTCTACGCCGGCATGGGCGACCCGCACTTCAGACAGCGTCTCGACCATGCGATCGCCACTGCTGGAACGTCGGCCAAACAATACAAAGTCGACGATGAGGGCAACCGCGGTGAAGAGATCACCGACGTGGCTCATGCCTGGGGCACAGGACCGTTGGCCGGTGCCGAAGACGTTCAGATGCTGTATGAACTCAACCTCGACTCTCCCGCTGAAGGTTCCGATGCGGGACTCCTCCTGGGCCGCTGGTCGGGCCAGGAAGCTGCGGTCGTCCTCGCCGTGATGGTGTGATGAGCCGATGAGTCATGATTGCCTGTTCTGCTCGATCATTGCAGGTGACGTCCCGAGTGCGAAGGTCGCTGAGACTCAGTCGACCTTCGCATTCATGGACATTCAGCCGGGCTCCGACGGGCATCTGCTCGTCGTCCCGAAGAGTCACAGCACCGACCTGCGCGACATCCCATCCGCCGACCTCGCCGAGGTGGCTATCGAGTCACAGCGCATCGCCAAGCAGGTCTTCGATGCCTGGGATGCCGACGGGGTCAACCTGCTCAACTGCTGTGGTGAAGATGCCTGGCAGACGGTCTTCCATTTCCACATGCATGTCATCCCGCGTTACCGCGACAAGGGCAAGGACCGGCTCAGACTGCCGTTCGAACCCGGTGTTCTTGGCGAGGCTGAATTGATTGAGGGCCTGGCTGGGACGATGCGCTCGGCACTGCAGGAGAGCTGACACAGAGGCACGAGCCCGAGTTCAGGTGTTCATTGGTTCAGGCCTGAATTCACCGGCTCAGGTCGATGATCGTCATTCCCGATCCTGTGTTCGACTCCAGCGCCTCCATTGCGGCAGGAGCCTCTGCAAGGCCGATGACATTGGTGACCAGGTCCTGCGGTCGCAGTTTGCCCTCGATGACGAGATCGAGCATCTCCGGGTATTCTGCAGCGGCCATCCCATGGGAACCGAGGACGCTGAGCTCGAGACCGATGACACGTCCCAGATCGACGACCGGTGGCGTGGCCAGCAGACCGATCTGCACATGGCGTCCCAAGGGCGCCAGCGAAGCGATCCCGGCAGCGATCGTGTCCTCTCGACCCAGGGCATCCACGCTCACGGCCACACCGTCGGGGCACTCATCCGAGAACTGTGCGACCACCTCGGCGGACAGGGTCTCGGGACTCTTGCCAGAGGCGTTGATCGTGTGCACGGCACCGTGCTCTCGGGCTCGATCGAGGGCAGCATCGCTGACGTCGATCGCAATGACCTGAGCGCCGATGGCGCGCGCGATCATGATGGCAGACAGGCCGACTCCGCCGCAGCCGAAGACGGCGACGGTCTCACCCGCGTGCAGCTTCGCCCGCACCCGCAGTCCGTGGAAGGCGGTGGCGAACCGGCAGCCGAGCCCCACCGTCGCCGAGGCAGGAAGATCGTCGGGGACCGCAATGAGGTTGGCATCGGCGTTGTGGATGACCACCTCATCGGCCCAAGATCCGAAGTGGGTGAACCCGGGTTGGGTCTGGTCCGGGCAGACCTGCGCACTGCCGCTCACACACCACCGGCAGCGACTGCAGCCGCACACGAATGGCACGGTCACACGCTGACCAATACGGAAATCCGTGACCTCGGGCCCCGCCAAGGCGATGCGACCAACCAGCTCATGTCCGGGAACATGGGGCAGGGTGATCGTCGAGTCGTGGCCTGACCAGGCGTGATGGTCGCTGCGACAGACTCCGGTGGCTTCGACGTCGATGACGACGCCGGAGGCGGGAACGGAGGGTGACTCGATGTCTCTCAGCTGAGGGAGGACAGAGAACTCTTCATAGACGATTGCGCGCACACGCTGATCCTATGCAGGCCGGTCCCGGTATCACAGTCTGGTCCGCACTGTGTGCACTCGGATGGTCCCAGCACGAACATGGTCCCAGTGTGAACATAGGTCCGCCGTTCGGATGAGCCCTACTTGGCGTGAACTCCGACGCAGGCCAGAGCATCGAGCAGCCTCTGCCGCAGAGCCTGTGCCCGTGCGGAGAAGACTCGTTGGCGGTCCATGTATTCTGCCTTGCCCGCGGCGGTTTCGATGGCGACGACACCGTAGCCCCAGTCACGCAGATCGTAGGGGGAGGCCTCCATATCGAGGGTGCGGATGTCCAATGTCAGGTCGAAGCAGTCGACGACGAGGTCAGAGGGTGCGATAGGTCCGATCTTCATCGCCCACTTGTACAGGTCCATTCCCGCGTGCAGACAGCCCGGCTGTTCATTGGCGACCATGGACTCGCGTGTGGGCTGAAGCGTGTTGCGGGGCCGAGCGGGTTCGGTGAAGAAGCGGAACGCGTCGTGGTGCGAGCACTGGATCCGGTGGCTTTCGACGACGGCGTCGGTGGCCGCAGGACTCAAGCGCAGAGGCACCTGCTGGTGGCGACGCTGCTCCTCGGTGAGCTTGTAGACCATCGCCCATTCGTGGATGCCGAAGCACCCGAAGTTTGCTTCCCGGCGCAGGGTCGATTGCAGCAGTGAGGCGATGAACTTCGCCCCATCGCCACGGTCGTCCAACCAGGACTCGACATCCACCTCGGCGATGGTGCCGGCGTGACTTCTCGTGTACCAGCGCCGGTCGAAATAGGTCTGGTCTGCTTCATCAGCCAATTCGAGCTGCACGCCGGGGCCAGGATTCCACTTGGCCAACTGACCCGCTTTGAATGGATAGTAGGTGAACAGGAAATCTTCTACCGGGTGCTTCTCGCCCTTGAGACGGCGGGCAATGTGAGCATCGGTGCGCTCCGCGATCTTCGTAGCGTGGTCATCCCGCAGCGCCCGCCACCTTGGTGCGCTCATCGCAGCACCGGCAGCAGCACAAGCAGCACTGAGAGAGTCGGTGCTGTCGGCAGTCGGGGAGGCAGTAGACGTCACCGCTTCATTGTCCCAGACTGCTTGGTCCCGCGCATCGGGGGAGCCGTGAGCGGATCCTCGGGCCAGGAATGCTTCGGATACCGGCCGCGGTTCTCGGCTCTGACGTGGGAGTACGCATTGGCCCAGAAGGAAGCGAGGTCGCTGGTGACCGCCAGCGGTCGGCGAGCGGGGGACAGGAGGTGGATGACCACAGGGACCCGGCCTTCACATACGCTCGGTGCCCTCTGCCATCCGAAGCACTCCTGGAGTTTGACGGCGAGAACGGGCCCCGGTTCGGACTCGGCATCCGAATCCATGAGGTCGGGATCGGGGTAGTCGAGGCGAATGCGTGAACCGCTGGGCACCTCGATACTCACCGGCACCAGCTCCTCGAGGCGTGCTGCCTGCGGCCAGGGCAGAAGCGTTCGCAGCGCAGAGACCAGATCGACCCTGCTCGGATCCGCCCCACGTGCGATCCGATCCAGAGCGGCCGGGCACCACTCGGTCAGCGTCTGCGACAGCCGTGACCAGCGCACATCCGGCCACGGGGCACCATAGACGGCGTGCAGCAGCCCCAGCCGGGAACGCAGCTCCTCGAACGCTTCGCTGGGTCGCAGAATCTCCCGAGCGCCAAGCTCACGCACCGACCGTGCGATCGCGAAACGGGCCAGATCTGTACTCGCCTTGATCGGTGTGGCAGTGAGTTCGATGCCGCCGAGGCAGGTCCGGCGCACCGCACGCACCTTCCCCTGCTCGAAGGTCGCCGTCTCATCTGTCGCCAGCAGCCCGGCACCTGCAAGTTCAGCGGTGTCCTCATCGATGACAGCAGCGGCCCTGATCACAGCGCGCCCACCCGAGAGGCCGACATCGGAGATCGCCAACCAGGGACTGCCCTGCAAAGACGAGTTCCGGGGCAGGGACGCGGCGGTTCCCGAGGCCAGCAGGTATTCCGACGCTGAGGAACTGCGCAGCCGTGCGATCTGGAGGGGGTGGGCGAGTGCAACCACGAGCCCCAGGTCATCGGGGCGCAGGGAACCACCCCGACCCGCACCTCGCCCCGTGCCTCGATCCTCACCCTGGCTTGTGGGTTCGGCGGCGAGTGAATCATGTGTGGTGGAGCTCTGAGGGCCTGAGAATTCCGCGGCCAGTCCGGCGAAGCGTTTCACATCTTGGGTGAAACGACGGTCCTTGCTTCTCCGCAGCTCGCGCAGGGTGGCCACGAGATCGGCGCCCGGGGCACGCTGCTCGGACTCGATGACGGCGATCGCCTCGGCCGCAGCCCCAGGTGACAGCATGGCGGCTCCATCGAAGAGACCGCGAGCCGACCACACTGAGGCTGGAATCCGGGCGATGGCCCGCCCCAGCTCGGTCACGGTCGTTGAGGCAGTCTCGTATGACCCTTCCTCAGCACTCGCCCCGTCCTCGGACTCGGTGAGCTCGAGCGCGCCTAACGCCACGAGATTCTCGACGGCCAGGCGGTGTGGGCCCTCGGGCATCGGCTCCGGCAGCAGCGCAGTGTTACCACCCCACACGGCGACGGTCAGGACCGCCGAGGTGAGATCTGAGGTCGCAATCTCCGCAGGCGTATGCTCGGGCAGGCTCGCCCAATCCGATTCGGAGAGGCACCGATAGGCCGTGCCCGGGCCCAGCCGCGAGGCACGACCGGCACGCTGTGTCCCAGAGGCCTTCGACTCACGGGTCGTGACCAGGCCCGACATGCCACGGCGAGTGTCCAACCGTGGACCCCTGGCCAGTCCCGAGTCGATGACGATGCTCACCCCGGGAACCGTCAGGGCCGACTCCGCGACCGAGGTCGACACGATCACGCGACGCTGACCAACCTCGGCGGGATGAGGTCGCAGAATTGCGTCCTGGTCCTTGGCCGGAGTGCGTCCGAGCAGGGTGTGAACCTCGGTCCCGGAACCAGCAGGAAGGGATCGAGTAATTCGGGCGGCGATCTCCTCGACTTCACGGGCGCCGGGAGCGAAGACGAGCACGTCCCCGTCCGTGTGCGTCGACAATGCTTCGATGCTCGTGCGGGCCACGTGATCGAGGAAGTCCCAGGTCACCCCGCGTGCATCTAAGGGTCGTTGCTTCGCCGGGGCCCACCTGACGTCGAGGGAGTGGATTTTCGCAGCAACCGAGAGCAGTGCGGCAGGTTCGTCGCCACCATCAGTAGAGACTCCGTCTGCACCGTCTCCGGAGCCCAAGCGGCGCGCCCACATCTGGGCGTCAAGGGTTGCCGACATCACGACGAGGCCGAGGTCCTCACGCAGATCGATGAGTTCGCGGCACAGGGCGAAGGTCAGATCGGTGTCGAGCTGCCGTTCGTGGACCTCATCGAGGATGACCGCTGAGACACCTGCCAGCTCGGGATCACGCAGCAGCCGGTTCAGCAGCACTCCCGTGGTCATGAACTCGATCCTCGTGCGCGCCGAGGTCCGTGACTCGCCGCGGACTGTGAAGCCGATGTCCTCGCCGAGGCGGGTCCGGGTCAGCGTCGCCAGCCGCCTGGCCGCTGCCCGAGCCGCCATGCGCCGCGGCTGGGTGACGATGATTCGCCCCTGGGCGGGCGGAGAATCAGCAGAATGTCCGAACTGCGACTCATCCCGGTTCCCAGACACGGTCCCGGTCAGGTGTTCGGCCAGGCGTCCGGCCAGATGTTCGGCAATGAGCGGCGGCACCAGGGTGGTCTTGCCGGTTCCGGGCGGGGCCTCGACGACGAGGCGCGGAAACCTGCCGACGAGGGTGTTCGCCAGCTGGTCGATGAGCGCGGCGGCGGGCAGTCCCACGGCAATGGTCTGCAGATCGAACGGACGAGAATCGGGCATGCCTCAAGTGTCTCAGCCCGAGCGCAGAAAGCCCGTGTGTCAGCGGCCCAGCCGACTGACTAGACTGGGGCACATGCGTATTGCCAGATTTGTGCACCAGGATGAACCCAAATACGGAGTCGTCGAAGGCGACGTGCCGCAGATTGAGGACGGCACGTGGGACACGTCCGGCCTCAGCCTCGCCGTTCTCGACCAGGACCCGTTCTTCGCTCCGGCCCAGTCAACGGGCGAAAGGCTGAAATTCGACGACGTTCGTCTCGTCAGCCCGATCCTGCCGCGGTCGAAGGTCATCGGCGTCGGACGCAACTTCGCCGACCACGCCGCCGAGCTCGGCAATGAGGTGCCCGTCAGCCCGCTGACCTTCTTCAAGCCCAACACCTCGGTGATCGGGCCCGGCGATCCGATCCGTCTTCCCGCCATCAGCGAATATGTATCCTATGAGGCCGAACTGGCCGTCATCATCGGCCGCGTCGCCAAGGGTGTGAAGGCCGAGAACGCCTTCGACCATGTCCTCGGCTACACCAGCGGCAACGACGTGACCATGCGCGACATTCAGAAGTCTGACAATCAGTGGTCACGGGCGAAGGGCTTCGACACCTCCTGCCCGCTGGGTCCCTGGATCGAAACGGAACTCGACGTCGATAATCTCGGCATCCGCTCATGGGTCGATGGGGAGCTGAAGCAGGACGGCAACACCGCAGACTTCATCTTCGACATCCCGACGCTCATCGAGCACCTGTCGGAGACCATCACACTGCTGCCCGGTGACGTCATCCTCACCGGCACTCCCGCCGGCGTGGGCCAGATCGTGTCCGGCAACCGGGTCGACATCGCCATCGACGGACTCGGAGTCCTCACCAATATGGTCATGGACGCCTGAGACCAGCACCGCGCACGACCAGCACCGCGTCACACCGCTACACAACTCGCAGCACTCAAGACTCGCAGCCAAGAGACCGAAGGATCATAGTGAGCGTCAAAGTTCGTTTCTGCCCATCACCCACCGGCACCCCGCACGTCGGCATGGTCCGCACCGCCCTGTTCAACTGGGCGTATGCAAAGCACACCGGCGGAAAATTCGTGTTCCGCATCGAGGACACCGACGCCGCCCGTGACACCGAGGAGAGCTTCGGCCAGGTCCTCGAGGCCATGAAGTGGCTCGGCCTCGAATGGGACGAAGGCATCGACGTGGGCGGACCCGACGGACCCTACCGCCAGTCCCAGCGCGGCGACATCTACGCGGGCGTGATCGAGAAGCTCAAGGCCGCCGGACACATCTACGAGTCCTATTCGACCAACGAAGAGGTAGAGGCCAGGCACAAGGCAGCGGGTCGTGACCCCAAACTCGGCTACGACGGCTATGACCGTGACCTCACCGCCGAGCAGATTGCTGGTTTCAAGGCCGAGGGACGCGAACCCGTCTGGCGTGTGCGCATGCCCGCCGATGACGTTAAGTTCACCGACCTGGTCCGCGGAGAGATCACCTTCCGCGCCGGCACCATCCCCGACTACGTCGTCGTCCGTGCCAACGGGCAGCCGCTCTACACCCTGGTCAACCCCGTCGACGATGCTCTCATGGGCATCACCCATGTGCTGCGTGGCGAGGATCTGCTGTCCTCGACCCCGCGTCAGGTTGTGCTCTACGAGGCGCTCAAGGACATCGGAGTCGCAGCAGCGACTCCCGAGTTCGGTCACCTGCCCTACGTGATGGGAGATGGCAACAAGAAGCTGTCCAAGCGTGATCCGGAATCCAACCTGTTCCTCCACCGCGACAACGGCTTCATCCCCGAAGGCATCATCAACTACCTGGCTCTGCTCGGCTGGTCGATCGGACCCGACGAAGACGTGTTCAGCGTGAAGGAGTTCGTCGATGCCTTCGACATCCATGATGTCCTGCCCAACCCCGCCCGCTTCGATGTGAAGAAGGCGACATCGATCAACGCCGACCACATCCGGCTCCTCGATGTCAGCGACTTCCGTGACCGTCTGGTGCCCTATCTCCAGGCCGGCGAGGTGCTCCCGGAGAAGCCATCGGAGGCTCAGCTGGAGATCCTTGACCAGGCGGCTCCGCTCGTGCAGACGAGGATGAACCTCCTCGGCGAGGCTCCCGACCTGTTGGCGTTCCTGTTCACCCCCGATGCCGAACTGACCATGACTGAGGACGGGCTGAAGACCCTGAAGGATTCGGCCCCCGAGGTGCTCGCCGCTTCGATGGAGGTTCTCGAAGGAGTCGAAGACTGGACGACGGACACGCTGCACGAAACGCTGCAGGCCAAACTGGTCACCGAGATGGAGATCAAGCCTCGACTGGCCTTCGGTCCACTGCGCGTGGCCGTGTCCGGCCGCAAGGTCTCCCCACCACTGTTTGAGTCGATGGAGATCCTCGGCAAAGACTCGTCGCTGACCCGTCTGCGGGCTCTGGCAGCCCAGCTGTGACGATGCTCAACCAGCAGACTTGGACGCGTCGGGGACTGCATCTGCGCGATGTGACCTTCGAAGCCCCGTTCGACCACTTCGGTGGTGGAGCGGGGCTGTCCGCAGCGACACCGGGGACCATCGAGGTCTTCGCTCGAATCACCGCGACAGAGGCCGACAGCACCAAGCCCTACCTCGTGTTCCTCCAGGGCGGGCCGGGTGTCGAAGCGCCCCGACCCACCACTCCCGTTGGCCAGTCCACTTGGCTGGCACGTGCACTCGAAGAGTTCCAGGTCGTCATGCTCGACCAGCGGGGCACCGGGAAATCGAGTCCCATCGGTTCCGTTGACGGACGCATCACCGGCCTCGAGGGAGTCGGCGAAGACGCCGCCGATATTGCAGCGGCGCTGAGTCACTACCGTGCCGATTCGATTGTTGCGGACGCTGAGATCCTGCGCCAGGGGCTGGGTGTCGAATCCTGGTCGCTGCTAGGACAGTCGTTCGGCGGCTTCACCGCCCTGCGGTACGTTTCGGCGCACTCGGGGTCGCTCAACGAGGTCTACTTCACCGGGGGACTGCCCGCGATCGGAATGGATCCCGCCGCCGTGTACGCCACCACGTGGGAGGGCATGAAGCGGAAGTCGGAGCAGTTCTACCAGGCGTTTCCCCGTGACCGTGAGAAGCTGGCCCGTCTCATCGATCTCGCCGAGGCGGAGGGCGGTATCGCACTGCCCGGTGGGGCACGGGCGACGACGGAACGCATCCGTCTCCTCGGGCACTTCCTCGGAGCCTCCGACGGGCCCGAGAAACTGCACTATCTGCTGGACCAGGACCCTGCCTCGGCGGCCTTCCGGCATGATCTGGCTGCTGCACTGCCGTTCTCGGGACGAAACCCGCTCTACGCGGTAGTTCACGAATCCTGCTGGGCCGACGGCGGCATCACCGACTGGGCGGCTCGGCGGGCTATGCCTGCCGATGTCAAGGCCGATCCGACCCTGTTGGCGGGGGAACATGCCGGACCGGAGTCACTGAACGAGGATCCGGAGCTTGCACCCTTCGCCGAGGTGGCACAGTTCGTGGCACGCCACGATTGGCCCCGGCTCTACGACGTTGACGCACTGCAGGCCTCACAGGTGCGTGGTGCGGCAGCGGTGTACTTTGAGGACGCCTACGTCCCTGTGGACTACTCGCTGGCGACGGCGGACCTCCTTGCTGGTGTGAAGCCGTGGGTGACGAATGAGTACGAGCACAACGGCCTGCGCGCCGACGGATACCGGGTGCTTGACCGTCTCATCTCCCTGGCGCGGGACTGAGCCTGGTCCTGCAGGAAATGAACTTGGTCGTGCGGGAACAAATCCTGAAGCGCATGCGTCAAATCGTTCGCGCAGGAGTCAATGTTAAGAAGGTCACACCGAAAAAGGGCTTCACGGATTTGGAGCTTGGCGGGGGATTTGTGTAGAGTTGTATCTCGTTGCTCAGGGAAATTCCTTAGGGAATGAGCCTGAATAACATTGGGGTATGGTGTAATTGGCAGCACGAGTGTTTCTGGTACATTTAGTCTAGGTTCAAGTCCTGGTACCCCAGCGAACAGCTTAGGAGTATGACTCTGAGCTGTTTATTGGCCCCCGTCGTCTAGTGGCCTAGGACGCTGCCCTCTCAAGGCGGAAACGGCAGTTCGAACCTGCTCGGGGGTACGGTTGAGTCCCGCATCGAGGAATCGGTGTGGGGCTCGCTCTAATTCACGGCCGTTTTCCGGGTTATAGGCCAGATTGTGTGTACAGCATAGGGACTTTGCCCAGTAGGCAGTAGGCCAAGACGGGGCTGAACATGGTCTGGAAGCATGTTCAGTGTCCAATCCCAGGAATCATCCCCGCTGTGGTGTATGTGCGAACAAGCTCGTTAAGAACGGCAAGACCACTGCTGGACGGACCAGGTGGCGGTGCAAGCACTGCGGCGCCTCGACGTCTCAAACCCGGGCTGATGTCACTAGAAGAGCCGAGTTCGCCAGCTTCATGGCCTGGCTGACGAGTACCCGTGACAGGGGCGACTTCGCCACCAGCACACGCACCTTCGCCAGGCGCACACAGTGGTGTTGGAACGTGGCCCCCACCCTGTCGCGAACAGGCGAGATCCATGACCAAATCATGCTCGATGGCACCTACTTCAACGGATGGTGCGTCCTCATTGCCCACACCGGCACACACGTCATCGATTGGCAGTGGTGTGACCAGGAAAAGACCGCATCATGGACGGCGCTCATCGAACGGATCCCGGCCCCCGTCGTCGCCGTCGTTGACGGCAACGGGCCCCTGATAACGACGATCAGGAGGCTGTGGCCATCGACGCGTATCCAGCGCTGTTACTTCCATATCCGCCAGGGCGGAAACAGGCACCTCACACGGCGACCGAATCTGCCTGCGAACAAGGAACTTCTCGCGATCTACACGATGCTCACTAAGGTCAAGACTCACGATCAGGCTGCCGCGTGGATGGGTGAGTTCGCAGCATGGGAAGCGCGGTGGCAGACCTTCCTCAAACACCGTACTCGTGCCCACGCCGGCACGCCTCGACCCTCGCACGTCAGACCGGGCCAGACCTGGTGGTACACACACACCTACGGACCAGGCGGGCGTGGAGACTCCTGGCCGGACTCGTCCGTGACGAGCAACTCTTCGTTTGGCTGGACCTGGCGGAAGAAGGAATCACGGTCGCGAGGCCGACCAACCCTTTAGAGGGCGGGCCGAACAGAGCTATCAAGGAGTTCCTGCGACTCCACAGGGGCCTCCCGGCCGATCATGCCAGGCGGGGAGTCGACTGGCTGCTGTATCTGCAGACAGAAGCTGCGAGGGATCCGTGGGACTTTGTCACGTCGGCTGCGTGGACCAGGAAACCTACTCGAAAAGTCACGAGACCAGATGCCGGCCGCCCGGAGACAACGTCTTTGTACGGGACCTCGTTCAGCGTCGAAGACGGTAACGGTATCCAGAAAGGTTGGGGCGGACGATCACGGTGAAACCATCAGGATTAGCCTGCCGAACACGCCCTACCCATACACACATTTTGGCCTATAACCCCGTTTTCCGTACATACATTCCGGGTTATATAGCCCGGGTAATAACCTGCAGCTCGCTCTGGGTCTCAGAGCTCGACTTCAAAGCCGATCCCTGGGACTCAGAGCGAATACCGAAGCTGTTCAGCGTCCGATGGAGTCCGCGATCTTCTTCGTGTTCTCTGCAGTCTTTACGTTAGCCACGATGAGTTCGAGGGCCAGACGGACGAAGATCACCCACAGCGCCGGAACGACCCAGCCGAAGATGATAGCCAGAAGCAGTGGCCACGGGCTGAAGCTCGGCCCGCTGCTCATATAGCTGGTGGCGGCTCCTGCTGCTGCGCCGGTGATGAGTCCACCGATGATGGACGCCAGCCAGGACAGCGCAGCCACAACGATGGCGATGATGTAGATGAATCCCGCCCAGCGAACGGCAATGAAGCTATCGAAGCGGAAGTCGAAGAGCGACTTGAAGAAGCCGCTGTTGCCGCCGGCATTGTGCTGTGCTGCCGGCGGTGGAAAACCACCCGCTGGAGCATGCTGTGAACCGGCGTAATTGGTCTGGTTGTGCGCTGCGTAGTCAGCGCCCTGATAATACTGGTCCTGCTGGGCTGGCTGCCCATACTGGCCGTACTGAGCCTGCGGATTGTACTGACCACCTTGACTGCCCTGACCGTATTGCTCCGGAGGGCTGTACTGACCCCCTTGGCCGAACTGGTCCGGCTGGCCGAACTGATTCTGCTGATCGAACTGATTCTGCTGGCCGCCGTATTGACCGGCCTGACTGAACTGCGAGCCTTGGCCATACTGGGCAGTGCCAGCATGTGACTGTGTGGCATCGGACTGTCCGTCGACGGCTGGTTCGCCGACGGTTGGTTCGCCGACGGACGGTTCGTTGACGGACGTTTCGTCGACAGGGTGTTCACCAGCAGCTGGATCCTGCGGCTGACTGAACTCCGGGCTGGCCTGGCCGGTGTCCGGGCGGGTCTGATCGCTCGGGATGTTCTGATTGTTCTCTGCATCCGAACCGGAGTACGGGTTCTGTGGTGTTGACATAATCTTCCTTCGCACGGGTTGAAGTCGATAGATGCAACTTATCAGGGCAAGATCACTTTGCGCTCAGAACTCTTAACGCAGGCTGATGCTCCATTCCACTCGGAGCTCACCCTGTGGTTCGATGACATCGTGGTCGACTCCAGCGGCAAAGGCATTGGGCGGACAGGTCATGGGTTCGATGGCAATGGCGCTGCGGCGCAGCGCCGGGTCGAGTTCGTCGCCGGTGCAGACCTGCCAGGCTCGAAAGCTCTCATCCATGCCGACGACGACGGTTCGGTCATCGGCTCCTCTGAGTCGCGCATATGACCATCCGTCGGCTGCGCGGCGCGGTGCACCGAACGCATCGTCGAGGACGCTGTCCCGGATGACACGCAACGCCCGGAAGTCCTTGCAGACGATGCACGAGGCCTCATCGGGTTCATGGTCGGTGGGGATGAACGACCTCGAGTTGAACGTCCCGGAGTTGAAGGGCCGTTCCTCGATCGGGATGAGTCGGTCATCGACAGCGAACCAGGTCTGTGCCGGAGTGAGCAGCTGAGCCTCGTTGACCGTGGCGGCACCGGGGTGGATCCAAGGATGGAACCCGAAGGCGAACGGTGCGGACTGCGTTCCTGAATTGCTGGCATGAGCGACGATTGCGACCGCGTCCTCGCTAAGCGTATACGTCACAGTCAGGGTGAGCTCGAAGGGGTAGCCGGGACTGGGCTCGATCGTGGTTCTCAGAGCCACCGAAGTCTCGTCACGGTCCGCCACGTCCCAGACCGTGTTCGCCACCAGTCCGTGGAGCGCGGTTCGGCGGGAGGGTTCTGTGATCGGCAGCTGGTGACTGCGTCCCCTGAAATCGTAGCGGCCATCGGCGATGCGATTGGGCCAGGGGGCGAGCACGGCCCCGTCGAAGGCGTTCATGCCGAGGACCACGGGACGATCGCCGACGGTGTATTCGAGAAGTGCTGCCCCGGTTTGGGAGATGACCGCGGAGTCCTCGCCGAGAGCGAGTTCGATGAAGGCGGCCATGCGACTCCTTCGTGTTAGGTGGACAAAAGTTCCTCTGCACCGGAATTCTACGCGAGATCTGGGATCTCCCCCGGGCGAGTGTTAGCATTATGATCGAAAATGATCACTTTTGGGAGGTCTGATGGGTCTGAGCTGCTTTTCTCAATCCCGCCGTCGAGTTGTTGAGTCCGTGGGCGTCCGTTGAGCACACGGATCCGTAGGGACGAGCTCGCCGACGGCAGAGAGATCCTGTTCTTCCAGGACGCCGATTCGCTGTCGGCGCCGATTGTCGAGGACCACCGCCCCGCCGAGCCTCGTCCCACAGGCGGACAGCTGCGCTTCGATCTGCTCACAGGCCAATGGGTGGCTGTTGCCACGCATCGCCAGTCGCGAACGCATCTCCCCGTCGCCGCAGAATGCCCGCTCTGCCCATCCTCGCCCGGACGACCTACCGAGATCCCCGCCGCCGACTACGAAGTCGTGGTCTTCGAGAATCGGTTCCCTTCGCTGGGATCTGAACTTGGTGCGGTGAGTGCTGATCCGAGTCAGGATTTCGCCGAGGCGGCCTCAGGAGCCGACGCAGCCTCCGAACCCTGGGCGGATTCAGCGTCCGCATTGACCGCTCCAGCCTATGGTCGCTGTGAAGTCGTCGTTTTCTCTTCCGAGCACAACGGATCGTTCGCCGACCTTGACCCGGCCCGTGCACGCACGGTCATCGACGCCTGGGCGAACCGGACGAGCGAGCTTTCCACCCAAGAAGGAATCGAGCAGGTCTTCGTGTTCGAGAATCGCGGTGAGGAGATCGGCGTGACGATGAATCACCCCCACGGTCAGATCTATGCTTATCCGTTTGTCACTCCGCACACCGTTCTCACCTCTGCCCGAGCGGTGCAGCATCACCGCGAGACTGGCCGGCCGCTGATGGGCGACATCCTCGCCTTCGAACGCTGCTCGGGTGAGCGGATGGTTCTCGAATCCGCATACTTCTCTGCCTTCGTGCCCTACGCGGCTCGATGGCCGGTCGAAGTCCACATCGTTCCGCATCGGCAGGTGCTGAGCATCGACGAACTCGACGAGGCCGAACGCGACGACCTCGCTCGCATCTATCCCGAGGTGCTGGGAAGGATCGACGGGCTCTATCCGACGCCCACTCCTTATATCGCAGCGTGGCACCAGGCACCGGTCAACTGTGAGGATCGCGGCGCAGAGTGGATGCATCTGGAGATCACGAGCCCCAGGCGGGCAGAGAACAAGTTGAAGTTCCTCGCCGGGTCCGAAGCGGCTATGGGGGCCTTCGTCGGCGACGTCTCCGCCGAAGAGACTGCGGCGCGGCTGCGTGCCGCGATACCTGACCAGCGGCAACGTACCGCGACTCCTGCACACGAGGACGGTCGCCGATGAGCACGGCCACGGCTCCGACGGAAACACACTTGCGCAGCGAGTTCGAAGCACTCTTCGGCTATTCGCCGCTCGGCTGCTTTCGTGCTCCCGGACGCGTCAATCTCATCGGGGAACACACCGATTACAACAACGGGTTCGTCCTGCCTATCGCCATTGACAGAGCCGTATACGTGGCCATCGGACGGCGATCTCAGACGCACTACAGCAGCCACGATGCTGGTAGCGCGACACCGCCTCGGTGCGAAGAGAGCATCCGGATCGTCTCCGATCATCGGGATGAGCGAGGCGAGCGACTCACGGGCCAGTTCGCCGCCGAGGAGCTCGTTCCCGGAACTCTGCGTGGGTGGCTCAGCCATCCGGCGGGAGTCGTCGACGAGATCGCCAAGACGACGGGCACGACAGTTGGCGGCATCGACCTCTACATCGAATCGACAGTCCCGGTGGGGGCCGGGCTGTCCTCCTCTCATGCGCTCGAGGTGGCGGTCCTCATTGCCCTCGACGACGTCTACGGTCTCGGCCTCGATGACCGGGAGAAGGTGCTGCTCACCCAGCGCGCCGAGAACGACTTCGTCGGCGCTCCCACCGGAATCGTCGACCAAGCGGCCTCCGTGATGACCGAGGCCGGACATGCGCTCTTCCTCGACTGTCGGGACCTGCGAACTCGACAGATCCCCTTTGATCTCGACGCCGAAGAGCTGCGGCTGCTTGTCATCGATACCCGGGTGTCCCACTCGCACAGCGAAAGCGGCTACGGTGACCGCCGGCATACGTGTGAGGAAGCCGCTGCGATCCTCGGTGCCGCGAGTCTGCGTGAACTCGACGAGGCGGTCGACCTCGCTCCGCTCACCGAGGAGCAGCGGCGGCGATTACGGCACGTCTTCAGTGAGAACGCCCGGGTTCTCGACACCGTTGAACTCTTAGAAGGGCACGGGGGAGAAGGCCGCAGCATCCGCGGAATCGGCGAACTCCTGCTTGCCTCCCACAACTCGCTCGCCCATGACTATGAGGTCTCGTGTACCGAACTCGATGTCGCCGTTGCGGCGGCCATGTCGGCCGGTGCGATCGGGGCACGAATGATCGGTGGCGGCTTCGGTGGATCTGCGATCGCTCTCGTCGACGTTGCAGGCGCCGACCAGATAGGTGAGACCGTCATGGCTGCGTTCGCCGAACACGGATATCGCGCACCCGATGTCTTCACCGTCAGCGCCGGAAAAGGCGCCCGCAGAATCGACTGATGCGGCCGGTGCCTACTTGCCGCTTTCTTGAGGCACCGCAGCCAATCTAGGCTCCACGGTCACACCACAGCGAAGTTGGGCACCGCAGCCCAGGCTCCACGGCCAAACTAGGCGACCGTGTCGCCGGTCCCGGCCGTGTCCTCAGCCGAGTCTGTGTCGATGATGCGAATCGGGCGCAGCTTGGCCCAGACGAGAAACAGCACTGCGGTGAGAACCAGGCCGATTCCCGTCCAGAGGTTCGCGTCGATTCCGCCTGTCCGTTCCGCTTCGTCTGGGGTGAAGCCGACGATGCCGACGATCGTGAGGATGACCCCGAAGATTCCCAGCAGCACGCCGATGAAGTTGCGGATGTCGAATGCACCAGCGGTCTTAGTCAGTTCGTTCGAATTGCTCACTAGTCTCACTTGTTCCTTTAGCCGAAGGTGATGTTGAGGATGATGACGATGACCAGTGCAAGCCCTGCGACTGGCACCGGACGTTTCCAGATCGGGGGCTTCGGCTCGTTCAAGTCCTCGAAGTCGGTCTTCGGCGTCTCCGAATAGACGAGTCCTCGAAGTTCATGCGCGGGCTTCGGCGCGGTCCTGTAGGTGACGATCACGGAGAGTACGATGTCGACAACGAAGGCCGTGCTGGCGGCGAGGAATGCTGCGCCCTGACCTGGCAGGTCGAATACTCCGGTCTCACTGAGGATAAAGACGGCGACGGCCGAGAGGGTACCGCCGACCAAGCCGACCCAACCGGCGGTCGCGCTCATGCGCTTCCAGAACATGCCGAGGATGAACGTGGCGAACAGCGGCGCATTGAAGAAACCGAACAAGGTCTGCAGGTAGTCCATGAGGTTGGAGAAGTTCCCGGCGATGAGAGCCGTGAAGATCGCAACGATGCAGGCACCGACTGTGGCATAGCGGCCGACCTTGAGGTAGTAATCGTCGTCTCGGTCCTTGACGACGTACTGCTGCCACAGGTCGTAGCTGAAGACAGTGTTGAACGCGGAGATGTTGGCGGCCATTCCCGCCATGAACGCGGCGAGCAGGCCGGCGATTGCCACGCCGAGGAGCCCATTGGGCAGAACCTCGCGCATGAGCAGCAGGAGCGCATCGTTATAGGTCACGCCGGTTTGGGCCTGAGCGGTCACCTCGTCGACGCTGCTCGCGATCTGCTTGAACTTGGTCAGCTGCGTCACGAGCACTGCGGCGATCATTCCGGGGATGATGACGATGAACGGGATGAACATCTTCGGGAAGGCGCCGAGGATCGGGGTCAGTCGTGCGGCGTTGATGCTCTTCGAAGCCATGGCCCGCTGGACCTCGACGAAGTTCGTCGTCCAGTAGCCGAAGGAGAGCACGAAGCCCAGGCCGAAGACGATTCCGACCACCGAGAGCACAGGGTTGGAGAATCCGGAGAGCTGTTCACCCGGCCAGCTGCTCAGCTGCTCTGCGCCGAGCATGCCGTCGTTGCTGATCTTCGCCACGAGTCCATCCCAGCCTCCCACACGGTTGAGGCCGATGATCGTCAGCGGCAGCAGAGCCGCGACGATGACGAAGAACTGGAGCACCTCGTTGTAGATCGCTGCCGTCAGCCCACCGAGCGTGATGTAGGACAGGACGATGGCTGCGGCGACGACAAGGGCGATCCACAGAGGCCATCCGAGAAGGCGATTGACGATGGTGCCGAGCAGGAAGAGATTGACGCCAGCGATGAGGATCTGAGCGACGGCGAAGGACAGCGCGTTGACCAGGTGGGCTCCGGTGCCGAAACGCCTGCGCATGAATTCGGGAACGGACCGAACCTTCGAACCGTAGTAGAAGGGCATCATGACGACGCCGAGGAAGAGCATCGCCGGGACGGCGCCGATCCAGAAATAGTGCATCGTCGGCATACCGTACTGGGCACCCGTCGCCGACATGCCCATGATCTCCACGGCGCCGAGGTTGGCTGAGACGAAGGCCAATGCCGTCACCCACGCCGGCAGGCTTCTCCCTGAGAGCAGGAATTCGATGCTCGAGGAAATACCGCGCTTGGCGAACCAGCCGATACCGAGAACGAATATGAAATAGATCGCTATCAGCACATAGTCGATCCACTGGGCGTCCAGACGGATGTCTTCCACAGGTCCTCCAACGTCTTCGGTGAATGGCTCCTTGTGATCAAAGCCACCTCAAGCGGATACTCTAGAGGACAGATCGGCTGATCTCCAGTGATCGAACATGAAAAGTTTTGATTGATTATGATCGCTCGCCTGTGAGCGGGGATTCTCCCTCCGAACTCGGCGTGTCGGAGGCGCCCACGACTTCGCCTACGCCAGTACCTTCGCCGTCGGCTCCGTCGGTCTCACCTCCGCGTCTGCGCTCACGCTCCTTCGCCTGGACCCGGGAGAGGAGGACCTGTGCGACCGCGACGACGAGGAGGACGGCGCCGTTGACGATGGCCTGCCAGTTCGAATTCGTCAGCCCGAGGCGGTTGATGAGATTGGCGACTACCTGCAGCAGCGTGACGCCCACCAGCGAACCCACGACCGTGCCGGCACCGCCGGTGAGCAGGGTCCCACCCAAGACCACCGCGGCGATGGCGGTGAGCTCAAGGCCCACTCCCAGAGTCGTGACACCGGAGGCCGTGTAGGAGGCCGTCAAAGCGCCGGCCAGACCCGCCATCGTGCCGCTGACCGCATAGACGATGAGTGTCGAGCGCAGCACGGGCAGACCCATCAGCCGAGCGGCATCCGGCTGACCTCCGATCGCCAGCAGGGTGGAGCCGTAAGAGGTCCGATGCAGGACGAGGACGCCGATGGCGAAGAGGACCACGACGATCCAGACCGGATAGCCCAATCCCAGAAACGAGCCGCGGCTGAGCTGGAGGAACGCCGCCTCGGCGGGCACCTTGTACGTTTCAGAGCCCTCCTGGGTCAGCGCCAGCAGCAGCCCCCGGGCGAACAGCAGCCCGGCCAGGGTGACGATGAACGCCGGGATCGACGTCCCGGCGATGATGGCCCCTTGGATGAGCCCGATGAGTGTGCACACGATGAGAGGGAGGAGCACCGCGGCCAGGAACCCGTACTGCGAGGCCCAAGCCGCAAGCACGCCGCCGAGGGCGAAGACCGATCCGACGGACAGATCGATTCCGCCGGTGAAGATGACGAAGGTCAGCCCCAGGGCCAGGGGGGCGAGGAACGCGGACTGCAGGGCGATCTGAGACAGATTCCCCGCCGAGGCGAATGACGGAAACGCGATTGACGTGATCACCACGAGTCCGAGCAGAATGGCCAGGGCGCCGTTGCGCTGGGTGAGTCTGGCCAGCATCTCGATGCGTGAGCGATTGGTCTGGTTGGCCGAGACCACATCGACGGGATCCTGGTTCGTCATGTTCTCCTCCTTCCGACTTGGAGTGCGACCGCGACGACGATCACGACGGCCTGGACCATCTGCGAGATTGAGTCCGCAACATTGTGGGAGACCAAGGTGGAGACGATGAGCTGCATGAGCAGTGCGCCTCCGACGGTGCCGAGGACTCTGACGCGGCCGCCGTTCAGCGACGTTCCGCCGATGACCACGGCTGCGATGGCGGAGAGCTCCATGAGCAGACCTAAGGTGCGCGGGTCGCTGGCCTGTGACCGGGCGGCGACGAGAATCCCGGCGAAGGCCGCGAGCAGGCCGGAGAGGACATAGACGGTGACGAGTACCGACTTGATCCGAATGCCGGCGAGCTCAGCTGCACGTTTGTTGCCGCCGATCGCCTCGATCATGACCCCGAACGAGGTCCGGCGCATGAGGAAGCCGACCACGATGACGAACACGATCGCGCTGAGCACCGAATAGGGCACGCCCAACAAGGAGCCGGTGCCCAGGACCGCGAGGCCGGGATCGGAGAGATTCTTGATCTCACCGCCGATGACATTGGCCAAACCCCGTCCGCCGATGAGGACGGCGAGGGTGGCGACGATCGGTTGGAGCCCGAAATGGGAGACGAGGAGGCCGATCATCAATCCACTGAGCCCACCGGCGACGATGCCGACGATGATCGCCGGCATCGTCCCATACCCGATGTAGAGCGGCATGACCGCGGCCGACAGGGCCATGACGCTGCCGACGGAGAGATCGATGCCCTTCGTGCCGATGACCATCGCCATCCCCAGGGCGACGATGAGTACCGGCGCGGTCTGGATCAGCTGCAGGCGCAGGTTGGACACGGTGAGGAAGTGCGGGGTGATGATGACGTTGACGACGACGAGCAGGGCAAGAGCGAGATAGACACCGTAGGCGGCGATCCACGTGCGCACCGAGGTCGAGCGCTTCAACGGCGCCGAGGTGGTGGCTGCGGCACTCATCATTCCTGACCTCCCGAGACCAGGGACTGCAGGAGTCGCGTGTTGTCGACCTCATCGCCGGTAAGTATCTCGCTGATCTCACCGTCACGCAGCACGATGACGGATTCGGATCCGGCCACGAGTTCCTCGGTCTCCGAGGAGATGAGGACGACGGCCATCCCTCGATCGGCGAGTTCGTCGATGAGTGCCTGGACCTCCTGCTTGGCTCCGACATCTATACCGCGGGTGGGCTCGTCGAGGAGGAATACCGACGGTTGGGTGGCCAGCCATCTGGCGATGAGGACCTTCTGCTGGTTGCCTCCCGAGAGCTCCGAAACGAGCTGCCTGGGCGAAGCCACCTTGATTCCCAGACGGTCGATGTAGGTGTCGACGAGTTCGTCGATCGTCTGCCGCGAGAGCACCCCGGCGGTGGACACCCGGGGCAGGATGCCGAGGACGATGTTGTCGCGGACGGAGAGCTCGGGCACGATGCCTTCGGATTTGCGGTCTTCGGAGAGCAGGGCGATGCCTGCCTTCAGCGCCGCAGGCACTGATTGTCGTCGAATGGATGCACCCTTGACGGCGATCGAACCGGCGCTCGTGTCGAGGGCGCCGTAGATCGCCTTGACGGTTTCGCTGCGCCCTGACCCCAGTAGTCCGGCCAGGCCGATGATCTCGCCGGCCCTAACCTCGACATCCACGTCGTGCAGACGTCCCGGAGCATTGAGCCCGATCGCCTCGAGCACCACCTCGGCGGTGGGGGAGTCGTCGTCTGCAGAGGAGGGAGAATCCTCAGCAAACGATGTCACTCCGTGCTCGGCGATGTCGCGGCCTAGCATGGCCGAGATGAGGGATCGGCGATCAAGGTCAGCCATCGCTCCGGTGTGGACGACCTCACCATCGCGGAGGATCGTGACCTCGTCGCAGATCTCCCACAGCTCGTCGAGACGGTGGGAGACGAAGACGATCCCGGCACCCTGATCCCGGAGCCGACGTGCGACTCCGAAGAGGACGTCGACCTCGCGCCGTTCGAGTGAGGAGGTCGGCTCGTCCATGATGATAACCTTCGCCTCAGTAGTCACGGCCCGCGCCAGCGCGATCATCTGCTGGACTCCCAACCCCAGCGCACCCAGCTCGGCGGTCACGTCGACGTCGATGCCCAGGCCGGACACCACCTCGGCGGCACGCGAGTTCAGCGCTTTGAGGTCGATGAGTCCCAGGCGTGTGCGAGGCTCACGGCCGAGGAAGATGTTGCGCGCGACCGTGAGCAGCGGGACGAGGTTGACCTCCTGGTAAACGGTCGAGATCCCCGCGTCCTGAGCCTGAGACGGATGATTGAACGACACCGGGGTCCCGGCAAGCTCGATGCTGCCGGAATCCGCCTGATAGACCCCGGTCAGCGATTTGATCAGGGTCGACTTCCCAGCCCCGTTCTCACCCACAATCGTGTGGATGGTCCCGGGGCCGAGCACGAAGTCGACATCGCGCAGCACATGCACACCGGAGAAGGACTTGTTCAGTCCACGCGCAGACAGCACAGGCTGGGCTGCCGGTACCGGCTGAGCCTCGGCCGAGAGAGATCCGGGCTCCGCCACGTCAGAATGCCTGTCCGACCTGCTGCTGCGCATTGTCGGGGGTGTATTCGCCGTCCTTGATGATGATGTCCTCAGGGATCTTCTCACCGTCGTAGAACTTCGTGAGGGTGTCGAACACCAGCGGACCGAACCGAGGGTTGGATTCGATGACCGCGTTGTATTTGCCGTCGACGATGGCCTCTACCGCATTCTTCGTGCCGTCGATGGACACGATCTTGACCTCGTCACCCGGTGTCTTGCCCGCTTCCTGGATCGCAGCCATCGCGCCCAGGCCCTCTTCGTCGTTGAAAGCGTAGACGGCGTCGATGTCGGGGTCAGACTGGAGCAGCTGAGCCGTGACTTCCTGGCCCTCCGACCGTGAGGCATTGGCCGTCTGCTCCGCGACGATCTCGATGTCGGGATACTCGGCCTTGACCTGGTCCTTGAAGCCCTTCTGGCGACCATCGGTGACGTTGTTGCCCGAGGGTCCGAGCAGAACCGCGACCTTGGCCTTTTCGTCTGTGGCCTTCGCAAGGGCATCAGCGGCGCGCTCGCCCTGTTTGACGAAGTCCGAGCCGATGAACGTGAGGTAGTTATCGCAGGATTTGTTGGTCACCTTGCGGTCGATGGTGACCACAGGAACCTTCTTCTCTTTGGCCGCCTTGAGGGCAGAGTCCAGACCGTCGGAGTTGACCGGGGCGATGACCAGTGCCTTGATGTCCTGGCTGAGCAGATTCTCGATGTCGCTGATCTGCTTGGGCAGTTCATTGTTGGCATTGGTGACGACGAGATCTGATCCCGCCTCTTTGGCTGCGTCTTTGAGCGACTTCGTCTCTGCAGCTCTGAAGCTCGCAGAGTCCGGTTCGGACTGGGAGAAGCCGATCTTGGCCCCATTGAGGTCGATTTTGTCGACTCCGTAGTCGTCCATAGTGCAGGTGGGGCCCGAAGAACCTGCGCTGTCGGCTGCCTGTGCGGCCTCGCCGCTGCTCGTCGGCTCGGACGTCGACCCTTCGTTCGTGCAGCCGGACAGCAGGAGGGCCCCTGCTGCCGCGACTGCGGACACTCGGAATGCAGTGGCCTGGATGACTGAACGCGATGGTGCGGTTTTCATATGTACCTCTTCTGTCCAGCACGGCGCCATCGCCGCGATTGATCAGAAGTTATCAGAATCACAACAAAACAATCAAGAAGTGACACCGGATCGTCATCAGATCGAGAGGTCGAGATGCTCCGGCTCGCCCGGCGCAGGTCCTCGGTCAGCTCGCCGAGGTGGTCGTGACCTCGACATCGACGCCGGCGGTGCGCAGCGCATCCAGCTCGGAGCCGTCGCTGCCGGAGTCCGTGATCAACTGGTCGATCTCCTCAGTCGGAACCGTGAGCACTGAGGATCGCAGACCCACCTTCGTGTGGTCGACGAGCGCGACCACCTTCCCAGCCCCGGCCGCCATGGCCCGGTCGGTGTCGGCCACAGGAAAAGCAGGTGTGGAGAGACCGAAGTCCGCGGCCAGGCCATTGCCTGAGAGGAAGACGGTGTCGGCCCTCAGCCCGAGGAGCTGCGAGACAGTTCCGCCGCCCACGAAGGCGCGGATCGAATGTCGCAGGATTCCGCCGACGACGATGACTTCGATGTCGGGGGAGGAGACCATCGCCTCGGCGACGAGGAGGGAGTTGGTCACGATGCGGATGCCGGAGCGTTCTTTGAGCTCCTCGGCTAGCAGCTCGGTGGTGGTGCCGGGGCCCAGTGCCACAACGTCGCCGTTGCGCACATGCTTCGCTGCGGCACGGGCTATTGCGGTCTTCTCTGCCAGCGCCTGTTCGAGCTTCTCCGCATACGTGGACTCGCGCGCACTGGAGAAGAGGACCGCACCTCCATGGGTGCGAGTCAGGCGTCCTTCATCGGCGAGCTGATCGAGATCACGCCGAATGGTCACCGCTGAGGTGCTCAGCAGGTCCGAGAGGGCGGAGATGGAGACCGCACCATCTCGTTCGATCGTCTCGATGATCACGTTGCGTCTCTGGGCGGCGATCATGGCGGCGTCCTCAGCCCCTGATGAGGGCTTCGCTCAGGGTCCGGGCCGCGTCGATGATGGACTTCGCGTGCAGGCGTCCGGGCTGACGTGTCAGGCGATCCACGGGTCCGGAGATCGACACCGCGGCCACGACGCGGTTGCTGGGCCCGCGGACTGGGGCTGAGACGGAGGCGACGCCCCGCTCGCGTTCTGCGATGGACTGGGCCCAGCCTCGGCGACGGACACCGGAGAGCATGGTTGCAGAGAAGCGGGCACCGCGCAGGCCCGTGTGCAGACGGTCGGGCTCTTCCCAGGCCAGGAGGACCTGAGCGGCAGAGCCGGCGCGCATGCTCAGTGTGGCGCCGATCGGCACCGAGTCGCGCAGACCCACGGGACGTTCGGCGGCGGCCACGCACAGGCGCAGGTCGCCCTGGCGGCGGAAGAGCTGAGCGGACTCGCCGGTCTGGTCGCGCAGCTGGCCAAGGACGGGTCCGGCCGCGGCAAGCAGGCGGTCCTCGCCGGCAGCAGAAGAGAGTTCGGCCAGACGTGGACCGAGGACGAAGCGACCCTGGAGATCACGACCGACGATGCGATGGAATTCGAGCGCAACGGCGAGTCGGTGGGCAGTGGGTCGGGCGAGTCCAGTCAATGAGACCAGCTCGGCCAGTGATGCGGGTCCGGCCTCAAGGGCGGAGAGAACCATTGCGGCCTTGTCGATGACTCCGACGCCGCTACCATTGCTTGTCATAGACACTATTGTGCGCGTCTCAGTGGGCGAGATGCAAGTTCGAAATGCGATACGGGCGAGTAAGTTTCCTGTACACACTCGTTGAGACCCCATTGGGCCCTCCTCGAGTCACCATATCGAATGTCACTCGCGCCCGAATACGGGCCATCACAGCAGTAAGCATGTACAGGCAATCCCTGTACCCGCGGGAGGAATCATGCCACGCACTTTGGCCGAGAAGGTCTGGGCCGACCACGTCGTATCCCTGGGCGAAGACGGTGCGCCCGACCTCATCTACATCGATCTCCACCTCGTCCACGAGGTCACCAGCCCGCAGGCATTCGACGGACTCCGACTCGCCGGGCGCCCCGTGCGCCGCCCCGACCTGACGATCGCCACGGAGGATCACAACACTCCGACCTGGGACATCGACAAACCCATCGCCGAACCCACCTCCGCCACACAGATCGAAACTCTGCGGCAGAACACGAAGGAATTCGGGATCCGGCTGCACAGCCTCGGCGATGCTGATCAGGGAATCGTCCACGTCGTCGGCCCCCAGCTGGGCCTGACCCAGCCGGGCACCACCGTCGTCTGCGGCGACTCGCACACCTCCACCCACGGCGCCTTCGGTGCTCTCGCACTGGGCATCGGCACCTCCGAGGTCGAGCATGTGCTCGCCACCCAGACGCTGAGCCTCAAGGCCTTCAAGACGATGTCGATCACCGTCGACGGCGAACTGCCCGAAGGCTCGAGCGCCAAGGACATCATCCTCGCCATCATCGCGAAGATCGGCACCGGCGGCGGTCAGGGCTATGTGCTCGAGTACCGTGGCTCGGCGATCCGGGCGCTGTCGATGGAAGCACGGATGACCATCTGCAACATGTCGATCGAGGCCGGAGCCCGCGCCGGCATGGTCGCCCCCGACGAGACCACCTTCGACTACGTCAAGGGTCGCCCGCACGCACCCGAGGGTGAAGACTGGGACGCAGCGGTCGAGTACTGGAAGACCCTGTACACCGACGAGGGCGCCACCTTCGACCACGAGGTCGTCCTCGAAGCCAAGGACATCGAACCGTTCGTGACCTGGGGAACCAACCCCGGACAGGGACTGCCGCTGTCTGCCTCCGTGCCCTCACCGGATGACTTCGCCGACGAGAACGACAAGGCCTCGGCCGCCAACGCACTGGCCTACATGGGTCTGACGCCGGGCACCCCGCTGCGTGAGATCGAAGTCGACACCGTGTTCCTCGGTTCGTGCACGAACTCACGCATCGAGGACCTGCGAGCCGCCGCCGAGGTGGTTCGGGGCCGGAAGAAGGCCGAGAACGTCCGCTTCATGGTCGTTCCAGGCTCCGCGAAGGTCCGCCTGCAGGCCGAGGACGAGGGCCTCGACAAGATCTTCAAGGACTTCGGAGGTGAGTGGCGCTTCGCCGGCTGCTCGATGTGCCTGGGCATGAACCCTGACCAGCTGGCCGACGGTGAACGGTGCGCCTCGACCTCGAACCGCAACTTCGAGGGCCGTCAGGGCAAGGGCGGGCGCACCCACCTCGTGTCCCCGCTCGTGGCCGCCGCCACCGCCGTGCGCGGGACCCTGTCCTCACCCGGTGACGTCAAGGATCTCCCACGCGACGCCGAGCCGGTGGCGTGGACGGACGATAAGCCCACCTTGACACTGACACCCACCCCCACCTCGGCGAACGTTTAAGGACTGACGACTGATGGAAGCTTTCAGCACACATACCGGCACCGGCGTTCCCCTGCGCCGCGCCAACATCGACACCGACCAGATCATCCCGGCGAAGTTCCTCAAACGCGTCACCCGCACCGGATTCGAAGACGCCCTGTTCTACCGGTGGCGGACCGCCGAGGACTTCGTCCTCAACGATCCCGACTTCTCCGCCGGCTCGGTCCTCGTGGCCGGACCCGACTTCGGCACCGGCTCCTCGCGTGAACACGCCGTGTGGGCACTGAAGGACTACGGATTCCGTGTCGTTCTCTCCTCCCGCTTCGGCGACATCTTCCGCGGCAACTCCGGCAAAGAGGGCCTCCTGGCAGCTCAGCTGGAACAGGACGACATCGAACTGATCTGGAAGATCCTGGAGAACCACCCGGGCACGCCGATCACCGTCGACTTGAACGAGAAGACCGTCACCTGCGATTCGGTCACCGTGACCTTCCAAATCGATGACTACACGCGCTGGCGCCTCCTCGAGGGCCATGACGACATCAGCCTGACCCTGGCCAAGGAATCCGAAATCTCTGATTTCGAATCCCGACGCGCCGCATTCAAACCGAAGACCCTGCCCGCGAAGGTCTGAGAGCCTTCCCACAGGGGACCCACGCGTCGTCTGCGCTAGTCTTGGACGAGTCCGGATTAGTCTGGACCACGTCCGGATCCCACCGGGTGCAAGTGTGACGCAGGGAGGAACATGCTCGAAGTTCGCGGCGGCAATCCGCTAGGCGGAACCGTCCAGGTCAGAGGTGCCAAGAACCTGGTACCCAAGGCCATGGTCGCCTCATTGCTGGGGGAGACACCCTCCGTGCTGCGGGGAGTCCCGCAGATCAGGGACGTTGAGATCGTCACCGGTCTGCTCGAACTCCACGGAGTTCGGGTCACGCCCGGTCCCGATGGGCAGTTGCCCGACGGTGAGCTCCACCTGGATCCCTCGGACATGGCGCAGGGGTCGATCGTCGACATCGATGCGCATGCCGGTTCCTCACGGATCCCGATCCTCTTCTGCGGACCTCTCCTGCACAGCTTGGGCCAAGCGTTCATTCCTGACCTGGGCGGCTGCCATATCGGTGACCGTCCCATCAACTTCCATCTCGACGTGCTGCGGCAGTTCGGCGCCGAGGTCGACAAGACCTCCGGCGGCATCATGCTCACCACCCGGGGACGCCTCCAAGGCACGAAGGTCGAACTGCCCTTCCCCTCCGTCGGAGCCACCGAGCAGGTGCTGCTGACCGCCGTCCGCGCCGAAGGTGTGACCGAACTGCGCAATGCGGCCATCGAGCCCGAGATCATGGATCTCATCGCGCTGCTCCAAAAGATGGGCGCCATCATCACCGTGGACACCGACCGGGTGGTGCGCATCGAAGGTGTGGACTCCCTGCGCGGCTTCATCCACCGGGCGCTGCCTGATCGCAATGAGACCGCCTCATGGGCCTCGGCCGCGCTGGCCACCGGCGGAGACATCTTCGTCGAAGGCGCCTCCCAGCCCGAACTCATCACCTTCCTCAACGTCTTCCGCCGCATCGGCGGCGAATTCGAGGTCGAGGAGTCAGGGATCCGCTTCCGCCACCCCGGCGGCAAACTCACATCCTTCGCGCTGGAAACCGATGTGCACCCGGGCTTCATGACCGACTGGCAGCAGCCGCTCGTCGTGGCCATGACCCAGGCCGAGGGCCTGTCGATCATCCACGAGACCGTGTACGAGAACCGCTTCGGCTTCACCCACGCACTCGGTGAGATGGGCGCCCAGATCCAGCTCTACCGCGAGTGCCTCGGCGGCACACCCTGCCGCTTCGGGCGCCGCAACTACCAGCACTCGGCCGTGGTCTCCGGACCCACCGAACTCACGGGAACACGCATCGACGTGCCCGACCTGCGCGGCGGGTTCAGCCACCTCATCGCCGCATTGGCGGCACGCGGCACCAGCCAGGTCCACGGCATCGAACTCATCAACCGCGGATACGAGAACTTCCTCGACAAGCTGCTGGGTCTCGGCGCCGAGGTCTCCGCATGAGCGAGGATGTTGAGTCGAAGGAGCTCGTCTCCTTCGACCCCGCTTCGGTGCGTTCGCAGAAGCGAGTGGCCTTCGCCGCCGCGACCTCGGCCTACGGGCTCATGCGCACCGCCACGAAGATGACGGTCGAGAACTCGGAGAATCTGCCGCCCCGGGGTACCGGAGCGATCGTTGCCGCCTATCACGCGAACCACCTCGACCCGATCCTCGTCGGCCTCGCACTGTGGCGCAATGGTCGGGTCCCACACTTCCTTGCGAAGTCGACTCTGTTCTCTGGGGCACTCGGTGTCATTCTCAAGGGCCTGGGCCAGATCCCGGTGCTGCGGGCTTCGGCACAGGCCGGTGACTCCCTGGACTACGCCAAGGAAGCGCTGGCTAGGGGTGAGACCGTCGTCATCTACCCCGAAGGCACGCTGACGAAGGATGAGGAGTTCTGGCCCCAGCACTTCAAATCCGGAACCGCGCGGCTGGCGCTGGAAACTGGGGCCCAGATCATTCCCGTCGCCCACTGGGGGCTCAACGGAATCTACCCACGGGGAGCGAAGCTGCCCAAGTTCAGGCCGATGAGCAACACCTCGGTGGTGCGCTTCGGTCCTGCCCTCAGCTATGACGATTTGTGGGGACATCGCGACGAGAAACGATCGAAGACGTTGCTGACGAAGCGTCTGACGAACACCATCGCAGTGATGGTGGGTGAGCTCTCGGGCCGGGAGCTGCCAGAGAGATTCCACAACGAGGAGGCAGGCGAATGAGCGTCGAGAAGACAGCAGTACTGGGTGCAGGATCGTGGGGGACCACCTATGCCGCCGTCGTCGCCGATGCCGGATTCCCCGTCACGCTCTGGGCCCGGAGGGCCGAGGTCGCAGAAGAGATCACGCGCTCGCACACGAACGAACGGTACCTGGGCGATCGGGTCCTGCCCGAGCTGCTGACGGCCACCGATGACGACGTTGCCGCGGTCACCGACGCCGAGGTCATCATCCTCGCCGTTCCCGCACAGACCCTGCGAGAGAACTTGAGTCGCTGGAAGGATCACCTGCGTCCGGGAGTCAGGCTCGTGAGCCTGATGAAAGGCATCGAGGTCGACACCGGCATGCGCATGTCCGAGGTTATCGCCGAGGTCGCCGAGGTGGATCCGGGCCAGATCGCGGTCGTGTCCGGACCGAACCTGGCCCGTGAGATCGCCGACCAACAGCCCACCGCCACCGTCGTCGCCTCGGAGAGCATCGACACCGCCGAGGTGGTCGCTGAGATCAGCGCCAACGGGTACTTCCGTCCATACACGAACACCGACGTCGTCGGTGTCGAGATGGGCGGCGCGGTGAAGAACGTCATCGCACTGGCCGTCGGCATCGCCGATGGGCAGAAGCTCGGCGACAACTCGAAGGCGTCGATCATCACCCGTGGTCTGGCCGAGACGTCCCGCTTGGCTGCCGCCATGGGCGCCCAGTCGCATACCCTCTCCGGGCTGGCCGGGCTCGGTGACCTCGTCGCCACCTGCGCCTCGCCGCTGTCGAGGAACAGAACTTTCGGGCGCCACCTCGGCGAGGGCATGAGCCTTGACGACGTCATCGCCCACACCCTCCAGACCGCTGAGGGAGTGAAATCGGCTCCTGCCATCCTTGCGCTGGGACGCAAGTACTCGGTCGACCTGCCGATCACGGAAGCCGTGTGTGCCGTCCTCGCCGGGCGGCTGCGGGTTGACGAACTCGCCGGTTTGCTGTTGTCTCGGAAGCGTAAGCACGAAGGGCCACCGGCCTGATCGCCTCAGCGTCTCAGCAGGAATTTCAACGAGAAGGAGCAGTCATGAGCGTCAACTCACCGTTCTACAACCTTTCCGACGTCCCGACATTCACCCTCACCAGCACAGACATTGAGAACGGCGCCGAACTCACCGGTCCGCAGCTCTCGGGTGCGATGGGTGTTGACGGCGGTCAGGACGTCTCCCCGCAGCTGTCCTGGTCGGGATTCCCCGAAGAGACCAAGGCCTTCGCTGTGACCTGCTATGACCCGGATGCGCCCACCGGTTCCGGCTTCTGGCACTGGGTTGTGACCGACCTCGACGCGTCGACGACCAGCCTGCCCGCCAACGCCGGCGATCCCTCGGCAGACCTCCTGCCGGCAGGATCCGTGACGCTGCGCAACGATGCAGGTGAACCCCGTTTCGTCGGTGCTGCACCACCCCAGGGGCACGGATCACACCGCTACTTCTTCATCGTCACAGCACTCGCTGAGCCGCTGGGCCTCGACGATTCCGCTTCACCGGCCTTCGCCGGGTTCAACATGTTCTTCAAGGGCATCGCCCGTGCCTGGTTGGAATGCACGTTCGAGCTCAAGTGAGCTAGAGTTTTCCAGTCCGTACAAACGGTCACGCGCTCTGACGACCAAGGATTCCTATGCCTGAAAATGATCACCGGCCACTCGTCGCAGTCCTCTTCGGCGGACGATCGAGCGAACACGCCGTCAGCTGTGTCACTGCTGCCGGAGTCATTCAGGCCATCGATGAAGACGCCTACCGAGTGCTGCCGATCGGCATTACGAAGGCCGGTGTGTGGCGCATCGTCGACGACTGGTCGACGATGGCCTTCGACCCGGCCGATATGCCAGAGGTGCTCGACAACGGAACCGAGGTCATCCCGCCGATCTCCGCTCAGGGCTCGCCCCTGCTGCAGCGCGATGCCGAGGGCCGCTACACCGAACTCGGATCCGTTGATGTCTACTTCCCGCTGCTGCACGGCCAGTACGGGGAGGACGGAACTCTGCAAGGTCTGTTCGAGCTCAGCGACACGGCCTTCGTCGGTTCCGGGGTCTTCGCCTCGGCGGCGAGCATGGATAAGCACTACACGAAGTCCCTGATGGCCCATGCCGGAATCCCGACATGCCCCTGGGAGCTCGTGACCGAAACCATGTGGGACGCCGATCAGGCCGAGGCGCAGGAGCGGATCGCCGGCCTGGGGCTGCCCGTGTTCGTCAAGCCTGCTCGGGCAGGATCGTCGATGGGAGTCAGTCGCGTCGAATCAGCCGAGGGGCTGGATCAGGCGCTGCGCTCTGCCTTCGAGCATGATGCGAAGGTCATCGTCGAACCACAGGTTGTGGGCCGTGAGATCGAGTGCGCGGTGCTCGGCTCCGTCTACGACCGTGAGATCCGAGTCTCGTACCCCGGAGAGATCGAAGTCTCAGGGGAGCACTCGTTCTATGACTTCGAGGCCAAATACCTCAACCTCGCGGATGCGCAGCTGACCTGCCCGGCACGGGTGGACGAGAAGACGACGGCCCGGATCCAGGAACTCTCGGCCCAGGTCTTCCGGCTCTTCGACTGCACGGGACTCTCACGCGTGGACACGTTCGTGACAGGGGCGGGGGAAGTCCTCATCAACGAGATCAACACCCTCCCAGGCTTCACCCCCACCTCGGCGTACCCATTCATGTGGTCGAACTCGGGCATCGAGTACCCGGCACTCATCTCAGAGCTCATCACCATCGCACTGGTCGATCACGCCCGCACCCACTGAGTTCCGGTGCCATACGGCGCTTCTCGTCGAGGGGCCTACTTAGCGTCGAAGGATCACGCTATAGCCTCGTCGCTCGAGGCTAAGTAGCCCGGTCAATGCTGAGTGGTCTCACTGAGGCGTCTCATTGAGTCACCTTGCTGGGTGTGCACGCCCGTTCTTGCTTGCCGCAATGCACTCAGTTGATTGTGTGCGTCGGCGGCTGTCAGTCGAACTCGGCGAGAGCTGCTCTGATCCTCACGAACTCACTCGTGCGGAAGAGGTCTGCCCAAACGAGGTTGAAGACTCGGTATCCGGCGTTGAGCAGCTTCATGTGTCGTTCATGGTTAGCAGAACTCGCTTGGTCTGGCCCTGCGGCATTGAGATAGTACTTTCCCACGCCGTGGACCTCGACGATCAGCGGATGCTTGTCATGTTGGAAGTCATTGCGTGCGATCCACTTTCCGGAGAGGTCGTAAGCATTAATCTGCGGAACCATCCCGGTGATGTTGAAGCGAAAGAACTTCACGGCGCACAGTGCTTCCGCAGATGACTCGTGAGCCGGGCTGGCCAGATTGATAGCCTGCACGGCTTGTCTGCAACCACGAGTGCCTGTTCGGATACCGTCGCGCAGCGATTCGCACGAAGTGAGTCCTCGCCGCAGTGCCTCAGAGATGTAGGGGACCGATACTTCCAGAGGATAGTCGCTGGCAAGGTCGAGAAGTGTTCTGGCGATGGTGGTCACGGGCAGATCGCCGATCTCTGCCAGTTCTTCAGAGTTCAGTGCACGGTCCCGAGTTAGCAGGGTCTTCTTTGCACGGTGCATGCCGGGCCGGATCACCTCGGCGGACTCTGTTGCCGGAAACGGAGGGGCAAGACCGTGTATCAGCGCTGCGGACACGTGAGAGAAGACCGCTCCCGACTGAAGTTCATCAGCATACGAGCGGATAAGCACCTTCAGCCATTCCGAATTGTCTCGAATGTCCCCATATTGTCGCGGGTAGTCCGTGGCGGTGGCGTCGTGCAGAAGGTGGAGCGGTATATGTTCAGTCGTGGTGCAGGGCGAATACAGAACGAAGTGTCCGCGCCGAATCCGGCGCAGACAACAGCTCAGCGCACCCTGAATGCCCGCCTCGGTGAACCCGAGGTTATGGAGCTCTTTGGATCTGAAGACAGAGACCATGGGCTCATTATGACTCTCAATGATGCCGAAATGCAATGAACGTCATCAAGCGTCATCAAACGGCGTTGAGTACACACATGTCCAGTGATCGCCCCTCATCGTTTACAAGCATGGTGACTGCGCCGAGGGGGCTACTTATCATCGAGCGGCCATAGTAGAACGTCTACCCTCGAAGGTAAGTAGCCCGGTCGAGGCTAAGTATGCCCCTCGATGTTGAGGGGGCCTGCTGAGGGGACTGGTTCAGAGCACCAACTCAGCGGACCTGCTCAGCTGTCGAGGTCTTGGGCTCCTACGCACTTGGCCTCTGCCTTGACGGCGGTCAGGGCCGGTGAGATGGCAGCGAGGACATTGTTGCCCGATTCTGCTTTGCGGTTGACAAGAACTTCGACCGCCGGGGTGCGACCGTAGCTGGTGAACACCCAAGTGTCGTCCTCTTCGGAGGCCTTTGAAATCCAGTCGACGCTGCTCACGCTCACGCACTGATCAGTCGTCGGTCCCGGAGGAGTGACGCCGCAGCGGACGACAGCGATATTGGGATCTCCCCACGCCATCGTGCCCTGGGAGGATGTCGTGCGTGACTTCTGGCCGGCGATCTCATCGGGCATGCGCAGCATGATGTCGGCGCATTTGGGATTCTGTGCGTCCTGAGCCGGGTCAACGACGACGGTTCTCTCGCATCCGGCCAGGCTCACACCAGCCACCACAGTGGCAATGGCTGCGAGTGCGATAGTGCGCGTCTTCTGAGGCCTCTTCCGAAGCGAGGGGCGAGGCGACGGGCGGAGGCGACGAGATCTCATACAACTACCGTATCTCCCGATAACCTTGAGTCATGACCCGACTGTCCGAACTTGGCGAATCACACGTGCTCGAACGCATCCTCTCTCACAATCGCGGCGGTTCGCAGGTGATCATCGGACCCGGAGACGATGCCGCGGTGACCGCGGTGGAGGGTAATCTTGTGTCGACTGCCGACATGCTCGTGGAGAACGAGGACTTCACTCGCACCTGGCTCGACTGGTCTCGGCTCGGAGTCAAAGCCGCAGCACAGAATCTTTCCGATGTGTGCGTCATGGGCGCCGTGCCGCACGGGCTGCTCGTGTCATTGGCCGTGCCGAACTCAACCGATATCGATGACCTCGAGGCACTCTTCGCAGGCATCGTCGCCGAGGCGGCGCGTGCCGGTGAGGAGCTGGACTGCGACATTCCCATCATCGGTGGTGACCTTTCGTCCTCCGGGCTCATCGTCGTCGCGATCACAGCGCTGGGCACCGTCGGAGGCCCTGAAGCCACAGCTGCAGGAAGCGGCGCAGCGATCACCCGCGTGGGTGCCAAGCCGGGCGACTCGATCTACCTGGCCGGGACCATCGGTCGCGCCGCTGCCGGATTGGATCTTCTCTTCGCCGGTCTCGGCGATCGTGCCGGGAACACGGGCGAGCAGCCCGAGCTCGATGCGAGTCTCAAAGAGCTGATCTCCACTCAGTTGGCCCCACAGCCGGACTATGCGGCCGTCTTGAGCATGGGGGCAGCCTCGGCGATGATCGATGTCTCCGATGGGCTGAGCACGGACCTGGGCCGGGTCGCAACGGCCTCGGGCGTCCACGCAGACATCGACCGAGCCGCACTCCAGGAACTCATCGATCCGCTGCTGCCCGCAGCACGCTACCTGCTGGCCAGCGCTAAGAGCACCGACGAAGCCGAGGCACCTGAGGAAGGAGCCGAAGCCCCGGCACCTGTGGCAGAAGCCCGGTCTGCCGAGGAATTGGCGTTGAGCTGGGTGCTGAATGGGGGAGAGGACCATGGCTTCGTCGCGTCGTCGATGCAGTTCGACACGCCTCCGGTAGGCTGGCGGAGAATCGGAGAGATGACAGTCGGCAGCGGGGTCAGTCTCGACGGCGCACCGGTGCCGACGAGCGGCTTCAGCCATTTCGGGAAGTGACATGAGCGGACCCAATCAAGCCATCGGCCTCAACGGGCGTCTGGCCGCCAGGTGGGCTCGGCGGGCCGTGGATCGTCTGCGCAAGGAACGCGTCGAAATCGACGAACTCAACGTCTTCCCTGTCCCCGACGGTGACACCGGCACAAACATGTATCACACGCTGCGCAGCGCCTACTTAGCCGTCGAAGAGCTCACTGGCCCCGTCACCTTGCCCCAGGTCGTTGCCGCACTGGCAGAGGGCGCCGGTCGCGGGGCTCGTGGGAATTCCGGACTGATCCTGGCCGTCGCGCTCCAAGGTGTTGCAGATGCCTTGGACGGTGTGACCGTGGCGACGCCCGAAGCGATGGCAGCAGCCCTCGAGCTCGCCTCCGGTCGGGCCAGAAAGGCAGTGGCCCGACCGGTCGACGGCACTATGCTCACCGTCCTCGACGCCATGGCCACCGAGGCACATGAGAAGGCCGAGAAAGGCGCCAACCTCATCGAACTCATCTCCGCGGTGCGGCTGCGCTCCCGGTCGGCTCTGCGCGAGACCACCGGACAGCTGCCCGTGCTGCGCGAAGCCGCGGTCGTAGATGCCGGCTCGACAGGGATCGTTGAACTCTTCGACCTCCTCTACGCCACGGTCACCGGCCGCACACCCCAAGACTCGATGCTCGTCGAGGTCACCAGGGCCCCACGAATCGTGCATCAGGCCAGTTCCGATGAACTCGAGATCATCGCCATCCTGGCCACGAACCCGGCATCCGTCGATTCCGAAAAGACGTCATCCACCCTCGCCGAGGCGCTTGATGCGCTCGGTGGGACATCGATCGTCATCAACGGTCCCAAGGTCCACGTCCACGTCGCGGACGAAGCCACCGCCGTGATCGTCCTCGACCACCTCGCCAGCTACGGCATCGCCCGCCTCGACATGGAGGACTTGCGCCTGCACGAGGAAGAGGGCGAGACCCATCTGGTGGCCATCGTCTCGGGCACCGGCCTGCTCATGCACTGCGCACTCAACGGAGCAAGCGCCCTGTCACCGGATGCCGGTGACGCGGTGGCCATGACCACAGACATCATCGCCGAGGAGGAACGAGAGGTCCTCGTCGTCCCCAGTTCCACCACGGTCCTCAAATCGCTGGGACAGGTGAGCGGGGCACAGGTGCTGCGCTCCCGCAATGTGGCCACGCTGCTATCGGCACTGGCGGTCTATGACCCCTTCGCCCCGACCAACGAGATCGTCGCCGATATGACCGAAGCCGCAGCCGGTACCCGCGTGGGAACCATCGTCTCGGCCGAGCAGCTGGCACTGAACCCACCGACCGGTGCCCTGCCGATCATCGATGACTCGATGGGCGCTGAACCTGGCTCGGAGGGTGGGCGGAGGATCCCACTGTCTCATCCTTCGCAGTTCTACCGCGTCTTCATAGATGGGAAGGTCAAGACTCAGAGCACCGAGCTCAGCACCTTGGTCGAGAAGCTTGCGGATCGTCTGCTGGGCGCCGGAGGGGAACTCCTCACCGTCGTCCACGGGCCGGGCTGCGCACCCGATGTCCTCTCGCACCTGCGGGACTGGATCCGGAAATCACACGCCCAAGTGAGGTTCCAGGACATCGACTCAAGGGATCGGGCCACACTGCTCATCATGGGAGTCGAATGAGCGCCCGCCTCGACGACTACTTCACCGCACGAGACCGCGGTGCACTGAAGAAGCGGGGGATCACCTCGGTGGCGGATCTGTTCCGCTTCTTCCCTCGCCGGTTCCTCGTGCCCGGAGAGAAGACGCCACTGGGCGGGCTCCCCCTGGGCGAGACCGCGATCCTGCAGGCCGAAGTCATCTCCGTGGACACCAGACGCATGCAGAAACGCCGCGGCACCATCACCGACGTGATCGTCCACGATGGACAGCAGTCGATGAAGATCGCCTTCTTCAACCAGCGCTGGCTGGACAGCCAGCTGGTGCCCGGGCTCACCGTCGTCTTCGCCGGGAAGGTCGAGGAGTACCGCGGGCAGCTGACGCTGAACTCCCCCACCTGGCTGAACCGGGACGAACACGATGAGAAGTGGACGCCGGAGGACCTCAACTCCCCATTCCCCGTCTACTCACGAGTCAAAGGCATCGCGCAGACACGACTGTGGAAGGCCATCAAGGTTCTCCTCGATGTCGCCGACCCTGCCGAGTTCGAAGACCCGCTGCCAACCGCCATGCGAGAAAACCTTGACCTGCCCGACCTGCGCACCGCATTCAACGACATGCACCGGCCCAGGTCAGCGGCGGCGACGGAGAAAGCCAAGCAGCGGTGGAAATGGGAAGAGGCACTCGCCTTGCAGGCGGAGTTCGTCTCCCGCAAGGCTGATTACGAAAGGCTCGAGGCCACCCCTCTGCTCAACGTCGGAGCCAGAAGTGAACGCTTCGACAACAATCTGCCCTTCTACCTCACCGCCTCTCAGCTGCGCGTCGGTGAGGAGATCGAGGCAGACATGGGCCGGAAGACGGCGATGCATCGGCTGCTCCACGGCGACGTCGGCTCCGGCAAGACCGTCGTGGCGCTGCGGGCGATGCTCACAGCCGTCGATTCGGGAGCGCAGGCCGCCATGCTGGCCCCCACCGAGGTGCTGGCCACTCAGCATTTCCGCTCAATTGAGAGCCTCCTCGGCGATCAGATGGCGCTCAGCCCTCTGCTCTCGAGCGATGATCAGGTGCGGGTGGCGCTGCTGACGGGGTCGATGCCGGCTCGGGAGCGCAAACAGCTGGCACTCGACCTCGCCACCGGTCAGATCGACATCGTCGTGGGCACGCATGCCCTGATGTCGGACACCACGATGTTCGACGCCTTGGGTCTCATCGTCGTCGATGAGCAGCACCGGTTCGGCGTCGAACAGCGTGAAGCGCTGCGGGCGAAGGCCGGACTCAAGGTTCCGCACACCCTCGTGATGTCCGCGACCCCGATCCCACGCACCGTGGCGATGACCGTCTTCGCCGACCTCGATGTGTCCACCCTCGATGAGATGCCCGCCGGCACCAAGGACATCACCACCCACGCCGTCTCCCTGGGCGATCATCCCAACTGGTTGGCCCGCGTACTCCAGCTCATCGACGAGGCAGCCGAGAACGGGCGGGGCACCTTCGTGGTCTTCCCCCGCATCGACCCCTCCGACATCGAAGATCCCGAAACGGGCGACGTGATCGGCAGCCGACAGGGAATCGAAGACCTGAGAGACCTGCTGCAGAACTCCGAGCAGCTCCGGTCACGTTCGATTGCTCTGCTGCACGGTCGGATGCCTCCGGCGGAGAAGGACCGGACGATGGCGGCCTTCGTCTCCGGCGAGACCGACATCCTGGTCTCCACCACCGTCGTCGAGGTGGGCGTCGACGTCCCTCGGGCAACCATGATGGTCGTCTTCGAGGCTGAGCGCTTCGGCGTCGCTCAGCTCCATCAGCTGCGCGGACGCGTCGGACGTGATGGCAGTGCGGCCATGTGCTTCCTGCTCACCGAGGTGCCTGAAATCGATGAGAGCTTCGAACGGCTCAGCGAGGTCGCAGGCACCCTCGACGGCTTTGCGCTGGCCGAATACGATCTCGGCACCCGTGGAGAAGGTGATGTGCTCGGGTCCTCACAGTGGGGAGGATCGTCGTTGAAGCACCTGTCTATTCTCCGTGATGCACCGATCGTCGAAGAGGCGAGAGCCATCGCGGAGAAGATCATCTCCGTCGACCCCGACCTGAGCGCACTGCCGGCTCTGCGGACCTTCATCAATAGGGTTCTGCCCGCAGAATCGGCTCACTTCATCGAGGCGAGCTGATGTCGCGCTACTGTGAGATGACAAGGTTTCGTGTGCTGTCGAACCACCCCCTTGAGGAGGAGACGCAATGAGAATCATCGCTGGTGCGTTCAAAGGTTCCAAGCTTGTGGCACCGGGCGGGTCCAACACCCGTCCGACCTCGGACCGGGTCAAGGAATCTCTTTTCTCCATGCTCGACGGTTACGGGGTGCTGCAGGCTGCGAATGTTCTCGATCTTTTCGCCGGGTCCGGTGGGCTGGGGTTCGAGGCCATGTCGCGGGGTGCTGCCGAGGTCGATTTCGTCGATTCGGCCGGTGCCTCGGTCCGCGCGGTCGAGGCGAATGCCGCGAAGCTCGGAATCGATCACTCGACTCGGATCCATTCCTCGGACGTTGTGTCATTCCTCAGCGCTCAGCGTGTCCCTAAGCTGCAGGCTGCCGCGCAGCAGGCATCGGGGCAGCAGTCTTCGTCGGAGCAAACTTCGGCGCAGCTGCAACCCGAGGGCCACAACGGGGGAGTGGAGCACGCTGACGGGCTCGACGCGGTTCTGGACGGCGAGGTACTGGAAACCAGAAGCGACTTCGACGACGGTGAGGGGCGCATCTTCGACCTGGTGTTCATGGATCCGCCGTACCCGCTGGGTGAGGACGCAGTGACTCAGATTCTGGGCAGGCTCTCCGGGCTCCTCGACATGGAATCCATCGTCGTACTCGAACGCGCATCACGCGCACCTGAGCCGACGATGCCGGCGGCGCTTGAAATCTTCCGTTCGAAGAGCTTCGGTGAGACCGCTCTGTACTTCGTCCAACTCAAGGCCGACTCTGAAGAGGCAGCGGATGTCGCCAGCGCAGTAGGTGCTACGGCAGCAGACGAGTCGGCGTGAGTTCTCATCGTCCCTGGCACCGCACACCCTGGGTGTTCGCAGCCTGCGGGGTGGGTCTGCTGCTCCTCTGGTTGGCACTCAGGTGGCTGACGAGTCAGTCGGAGACTGATGCCGGTGCAGGCAGGAGCGACGCGGTCACGAACGCAGCGGATCCGGTGCGGCGCTCCGATGTGTTCTGGGCCGGGCCTTCGGACATCCTGTTCTGGGTGGCCATGGTGCTCATCGCCATTGCAGTCGTCGTGAGGATCTGGCGGCTCGTGCGCCGCATCCGCAGCTGAGGTCCGTCGGAACGATCGAGACCTGAAAGTACGGCTGAAGCCCACCGGGAACGCCAGAGGCCCACCGGAATCGCATACCGGTGGGCCTCCGTTGAACGTGAGGCTTACTGCACGCTGGAGAGGAACGTACGGGTCCGTTCATGCTGCGGATTGTTGAAGATCTGATCGGGCGGACCCTCTTCGAGGACCTGGCCGCCGTCGAACATCATCACCCGGTGTGAGACCTCGCGGGCGAACTGCATCTCGTGGGTGACCAGGAGCATCGTGATGTCGGTCGTCTCTGCGATATCGCGGAGGACTCCGAGGACATCTCCCACGAGCTCGGGGTCGAGCGCGGACGTCACCTCGTCGAGGAGGAGGATCTCCGGGCTCATCGCCAGTGCCCGTGCGATAGCCACACGCTGCTGCTGACCGCCCGAAAGGCGAGTGGGATGCTCATCGGCCTTGTCTGCGAGTCCGACCTTGTCCAACAGCGACTTCGCCTCTGCCACGGCATCGGCCTTGGATCTGCCCAGCACATGGACGGGAGCCTCGATGATGTTTTCGAGCACCGTCATATTGGGGAAGAGATTGAACTGTTGGAAGACCATGCCGATCCGTGTTGTCATGGCGCGCGTCGTCTTCGACGGCAGCTCGACCCGCTTGCCGTTCTTCTCCGTGTGAGTCAGAGGCTTGCCGTCCACGAAGATGTAGCCGCCGGTCAGTTCTTCCAGGGTCATAACCAGACGCAGAATCGTCGTCTTGCCCGAACCGCTGGGCCCGATGAGGGTCACACGCTCGCCGGGAGCGACAGTGAAGTTGAGGTCTTTGAGGACCGTCGTCTTCCCGAAGGACTTCTCCACGTCCTTGAACTCGATGGCCGGGCTTGATGAGGTGTTCTCAGTAGGTGGCAAGGCGCTTGTCCAATCGTTGGATGAGCAGGGATGTCGGGTAGCTGGCGGCCAGGAAGATGAATCCGGCCAGGGTGAAGGCTTCCGTGTAGGCGAAGGTGGAACCGCCGAACTGCTTCGCCGAGGTGACGAGTTCGACCACCGAGATCGCGAACAGGAACGGGGTGTCCTTGAACATCGCCACGGCGTAGTTGCCCAACGACGGGATCGTGGCGCGCAGCGCCTGCGGGAGGACGACGGCGGTGAATGTGCGCACCGGTGGTAGGGACAAAGCCGTGGCGGCCTCGTGCTGTCCCGGAGGCACCGAATCGATGCCCGCACGGTAGCTTTCTGACATGTATGTCGAATAGTGGATGCCGATGACGATGCAGCCGATGGCAAGCGCCGGAATGTTCACCAGTCCGGGAATGTCAGAGAACGCAAAGTAGACGAACATCAGCTGCACGATCAGCGGCGTGTTGCGAACGAAGGCGACGAGCAACCTGACCAGCCAGTTGATCCAGCGGGGCAGTGAGCGGATAGCCACAGCTATGAGGAGGCCCAGAATTGCGGCGATGATGGTGCCGACCACGGTGGCGATGAGCGTGTTGACGAATCCTCGGAGGAGGATCGGCAGCGCTTCGGCGGCGAATTCCCAGTTCCAGATCACAGGCCACCTCCTTGACCGGTAGGGCCTAGCTTGGAGGCTCCATGTTTGGCAGCAGCATTGGATTTGAGACGATCGCGGCGAAGTTCCTCGCGAGCATCGCGACGAGCATCTCGTCGATCACTCCGGGAGTTCGGACGTCTGCGTCCCAGCCGTTTGGTGGCTTGGCGTTCGAGAAGGTTCATGCCCTCCTGGATCAACCAGGCGAGGGCGAAGTAGATGAGGAGACCGATGGTGAAGGCAAAGACGGTGTCTCCGGTCGACTGGCGCAGTTGTTGGATCTTGTCCGTGAGGTCACTGAGCGTGATGAAGAAGACCACAGCCGTGCCCTTGAGGAGCTGGATGAGCAGAGTGGCAAGCGAGGGAATCATCAGAGCCCAAGCCTGGGGAAAGATGACGCGGATCATACGTCGGGTCGGGGAGATGCTGAGCGCGATTGCCGCCTCCCATTGGCCTGGGTTCACGGTCTTGATCGACGATCGGACCACCTCGGCGGAATAGGCCCCGTAGTTGAGTGACAGGGCAACGATGCCGCACATCAGAGGGTCAAGGTGGATATCGAAGACGAGCGGGAAGACGTAGAAGAGCCAGAACAGCTGGACCAGCAGTGATGTGCCGCGGAAGAATTCCACGATGATCCTGGCTGGGATGTGCAGCCAGGAGTGAGGGGAGGTCATCGCGAGTCCGAGGATGAGCGCGATGATGATGGTGCCGATCGAGCCGGCGATGGTGAGGATGATCGTCGTCTGAATTCCCTCCCACAGCTGTGGGAGGAAATTCAGCAACGTTGTGAGATTGTCAGTCATGATCGGCAGTGACTAGGGGCCGGTTCAGGACTCGGCTGTGGGCAGTTCGCCCTTGCACAGCTGATCGGTCGTGATCTCACCGTCAGGACGCTCTTCCTTGGTGAAGCCGAAATCGCCGACGACATCGAGGTACTTCTTCTCATCGGAGACGATCTCGTCGAGCTTCTCATTCCACTTGTCGCGGAGTTCGGTGTCATCTGTGCGGAACACCGTGGCACCGGCACCGACCTGTGGGACTCCCTTGATCTCCTGGACGAAGGAATCGCCGACCTCGACGTCTGCATCCTTGTTGTTCTTCTCCATCCAGTTGAGCGAGATGGCGGTCAGTGCGAAGACGTCCGCGCGGCCCGTGGTCACGGCGTCCATGCCGTCCTGCGGAGTGCCGACTTCCTGAGTCTTGATGCCGAGTTCTTTGGCATAGATGGTGGTCTCAACCGCTCCGGTCATGGTGGCGAGCTTGAGGCCCTTCTTCTTCACATCGTCCATGGTCTTCATGCCGTCCTGCTTGCCCTTCTTGGTCATCAGGGCGGTGGTGTACATGAACTCCGGGTCGCCGAAGGCGGCCTGCTCACAGCGATCGGGCAGGATGGACATGCCCGCGGAGATCGCACCGAAGCGGTCGGCGTTCAGTCCGGGGATCAGCGAACCGAATTCGGTGTTGACACCCTCGACGTCGTCGACACCGAGTTCCTTGAAGACTGCTTCTGCCATGGCGACCGATGCACCCTGGAGCTCGCCGTCCTTTTCGAAGCTGTACGGAGCCTCACCGGCGAAGCCGACGGTGATCTTTCCGTCATCGACGGCCTTCTGGAGAGTGCTCTTGTCGGAATCGCTTCCGCCGCAAGCCCCCAGGGTGAGTGTCAGAGCGAGGATCGAGGTCGCGGCGGCTAGCCCCTTGATGGCTTTCATAGCTGTCCCTTTCTTAGTACGTCGACACATCTTCGTGACATGCGTCTCAAGAACACTATTCAATACTTTTGTTGTTCGGATGTCACACTGTCAGACAACGTTATATGATCGTGATATGCCTCAACCCCCGACTTCGGAGCTTCCTGTCCTGCGCAAGGTCATCCGTTCCTCGACGATCGACCTCATCGCCGATCAGATCAGGAACGCCATCTACAGCGGCTCGCTGGCGCCGGGGCAGTCCATCAACGAGGTGCGCACGGCAGAGCTCCTGGTCGTCTCCCGCCCCTCCTTGCGGGAGGCCCTGCAGCGTCTTGTCAGCGAAGGGGTGATGACCCACGCACCGGGCCGCGGAGTCTGGGTCAAGCGGATGACGTCTGATGACATCGACGACGTCTATGCGGTCAGGGAAGCCATTGAGGCGCAGGCTGTGAAGATCATTATCCGGTCGGGCAAGCCGATCGCCCGCATCCACCAGGCGCTGGCCAAGCTTGAGCTCGCGATCGAGGAGAACACTGCGCGAGCAATCGGCGACGCCGACCTCGACTTCCACCATTCGATCGTCGCCTGCTCCGGCTCCATCAGGCTCAGCAGCCTGATGAAGGTCTCGATGGTCCACACCCGACTTCTCTCACTCTCCGATCCGCGCGGATACGAGGTCAGGTGCGACCTCATCGAAACGCACAGAGAGCTGAATGAGGCCATCGCAGCCGGTGACGAGCGCCTCTCCTTGGAGATCGTAGGCAGGATCATGACCGGCGCCGCCTGCCGTCTGCACAACCCGCTGACTGAACCCGAAGCCGTCATCGTCAGGGCCGGTGATCAGGACGGGCCCGTTGATGACCAGTGGTCGCAGCTGAGAGATACGATGAAGACATGAAGGTTGTCTGCCCCGGTTCCTATGACCCGATCACTATGGGTCATCTCGATGTCATCGCCCGCAGTGCCCGACTCTTCGACGAGGTGGTCGTGGCCGTTGTGCACAATCCCAAGAAGTCCGGACGTTTCGACCCTGAAGTTCGCGCCGATCTTATCCGGCGGTCCCTGGACGAGGACGAGCGGACACGCGACGCCGAAAACGTCATCATCGACACCGTCGCCGGGGGGCTCCTCGTTGACTACTGCACTTCTATCGGAGCCCCCGCCGTGGTCAAGGGACTGCGCTCGGGCACAGACTTCGCCTACGAGCTTCCGATGGCGCTGATGAACAAGCATCTGAGTGAGCTCGAGACGATCTTCGTCCCCGGCAACCCCGAGTACGAGCATGTCTCGTCCTCGCTCATCAAGGAAGTCCACGGTGGTGGGGGAGACATCGAAGGTCTGGTTCCCGGCGCGGTGCTGTCGGCGCTGAACGCCAGCGCCTGAGACATGCCGATTCCCTCTTCCTCGTCTCGGGTGTGGTTCCTCGGTCTCATCTTCCACACCGTGATCGCGCATGCCACCTACAACGGCGTGCGCGTCCTCATCTCCTACCGGACCCTGGAGCTGGGCGGCAGCGGGGTCGTCCTCGGTCTCATGACCGCCTGCTATTCACTCGTGCCGCTGATCACAGCGCTCCTTGTGGGCCGGCTCGTCGACCGCGGATACGCCACCGCTGTGTTGTGGACGGGAACGATCCTCTCGATCCTGCCCGTCGGGCTCGCAGCGATAGCGCCCAACCTCGGCATGCTTCTCATCGCCACGATGTGCCTGGGGCTCGGGCAGCTGCTGACCACGGTCGCGTCGCAGGCGCTGATCCCACAAAGCTTTCCCGCCTCGGCGCTGACCTCGAAGTTCGGCTACCTCACCCTCGGCGTCTCGGTCGGACAGACCATCGGTCTGCCCGTAGCCGGTGCCATCGCCGGCGCCACCGATGGTGCGCCGCAGATCGTCAACGCCCTGTGGTTCATGACCGGGGTCTCCGCGCTGACCCTGGTCGCTGCAGTCATCGTCATGCTCCGCGGTCGCACCCCGCACGTCTCCCGTGCTGATGCGGCCAAAGACGCCCGAACCCCCTTGTCTCTGCTGGCGATCCGGGGCATGAAGCCCGCGATCCTCGCATCAATGACGACCCTGGCCGCCGTCGACCTGATGACGGCCTACCTGCCGCTCATCGGACAGCAGAACGGGTTGTCGGTGACGACGGTGACCTGGTTGCTGACCCTGCGCACACTCGCCTCGGTGATCTCACGACTCATCATCGGACAGCTCACCCGCAGATGGCGCAATCTCTCGCTCCTGTGGACGGCCTCGGCGCTGGCAGGGGTCTGCATCATCCTCATCCCTGTCTTCACCCAACCGTGGGCGCTGGCGATCCTGCTGCTCGCCTCCGGGTTCTGCTTCGGACTCACCCAGCCGCTGACGATGACCTGGGTCTCGACATTGTCGGACCCGGCCAACCGGGCCGCAGTCCTCTCGATCCGACTTGCCGGCAACCGCCTCAGCCAGGTGGCGATCCCCTCGGCGGCCTCTCTGCTCACCATCGTTGCCGGATCCGGAATCGTGTTCACGATCTCCGGGGCACTGCTCTTAGCCGCCGGTGGCGTCACCTGGCGCAACCAGCACGAGAAATGGTGACCAGGAACACCCGCGCATCCGCACAGGCTCGATTGGTAATGACCGGCGATGATGACTAGAATGGTGAGTCGCGTGTGAACGCAGGAGTAAGCATCCTCAATCACGTAAAGGAGGAGTGAGCATGAAGAAGCAGTCTGAGTTCGTCTACGATCTCAGGTCGATGGGATTGCTCGGTCATCCTGGTGAATGGGAACGGGTGAACACCACCCTGTCTGCTCCGTCGGATCTCAAGATCGAAGTGATCGGGGTCGCCGAAGGTTCACCACTGACACTCGAGCTGATGTTCGAAAGCGTGTCGGAGGGAATCTACGTGTCGGGCACAGTCTCGACAGTGGCCCGCGGCGAAGATGTAAGGACTCTCGACGAAATCGAGTTGCCTATAGATGTCGACATCCAAGAGATGTATGTCTATGAGCAGGCCGATGGCGACGAGGATTCCTATGTCATCGATCGCGATCAGCTCGACCTCGAGCCCGCAATCAGAGATGCTGTCGTCATGGCTCTGCCCTTCAGTCCGTCAAAGGACCGGAGCGAAGAGTTCAGCTTCACCCTCGGTGAAGATCTTGAGGTCGATGACAGTGAATCGGATTCGCCGTTCGCATCATTGAAGAGTTTGTTGGATGAGAAGAAAGAGAGCTAGACGTGGCTGTTCCAAAGCGTAAATTGTCGCGCAGCAACACCCGCCACCGTCGTTCGCAGTGGAAGGCACAGGCGCCTAGCCTGGTCAAGACTGTGGAGAACGGTCGCGTTGTGTACTCGCGCCCTCACCAGGCCAAAGTTGTCGAAGACGCAGCCGGCACCCCGCTGTTCCTTGAATACAAGGGACGCAAGGTCGCCGACGTCTGACCTGTGGACACTGACACCACAGCAGAACTGCAGAAGAGTCTCGGGATCGATATTGATCCCGAGACTCTTCGTCTCGCCTTAACTCACCGCTCCTTCGCCTTCGAAGCCGGCGGCATACCCACGAACGAGCGCCTCGAATTCCTCGGCGATTCCGTCCTGGGCCTCGTGGCCACCGAGTCGCTGTACTACGACAACCCGGATCTGGCCGAAGGCTCACTGGCCAAGATGCGCTCCGCCGTGGTCAACACCAAAGCACTGGCGTCGATCGCGCGCAGACACGGAATCGGCCCCCATATACTCCTGGGAAAGGGCGAAGAGCTCACCGGCGGTCGCGACAAGGACTCGATCCTCGCCGATACCGTCGAAGCCCTCATCGGTGCGACCTTCGTCGCCCGCGGACGTGAAGAGGCCTTCGCCTTCGTTCACCGTCTCATCGACGGCATGCTTTCCGACGCCGTGAACCTCGGTGCCGGAATGGACTTTAAGACGACCCTGCAGGAAGCAGCGGCCGACCTTGATCTGGGCGCCGTGAGCTACGAGATCGTGTCCTCGGGACCCGACCACGCCATGGTCTTCACCGCCACAGCGCTGTTGGGCTCCAACGGTTGGGGCTCCGGAGACGGTTCCTCGAAGAAGAACGCGGAAGCCGCCGCCGCGGAAGTCGCCGTCAAGGCCATCCGCACCATCTACCCGGACTACACTCGCTGAACATCGCTGTGGCGGGGCCTCGTAGCCCCGCTCTGAGCGTGAGAGCTCGAAGGAGTTCCTGATGCCTGAGCTGTCCGAGGTTGAGAGCGTCCGTGTGGGCGTCCATGAATGGACTGCCGGCACCACCATCACCGGCGCCGAGGTGATCGATCCCCGAATACTCGGCACGACGTCACAGCGTCGCATCGATGCTTCCGCAGCCGAAGGGTTCGTCGCAGCCGTCACCGGTCGGCGAATCATCGGTGCCGAACGTCGTGGAAAATTCATGTGGCTGACGTTGGGGGAGGACCCCGGCGTTGGGCAGTCGGCCGAACCGGCTGCCCCTGAACTCAGTCTGCTCGTCCACCTCGGCATGAGCGGGCAGCTGCGCGTGCACAACGCGAATGACTCAATCCACAAGCACACGCGAGCCATCTTCCGGCTCGAACGGGGCAGCGCCGGATCCGAGACCGACGGTGAGAGCCTTCAGCTGCGCTTCGTCGACCAACGGATCTTCGGCCATCTGGGCGTTCAGCCCCTGGTGCACGCCTACGGTCGGCTCGTGCCCGCCTCGGCGAATCACATTGCGGCCGACCCGCTGGAACCTGCATTCGAACCCGGTCTGGCTCTCGAGCAGCTCTCCCGCAAGCGGACGGTGGTCAAATCAGCGTTGCTCGATCAGTCTCTGGTCAGCGGAATCGGCAATATCTATGCCGATGAAGCTCTCTTCAGAGCCGGCATCCACCCTCTGGCGATTCCCGCTCGCACCCGCAAGTCACGCCTGGCTGCTGTCCTCGATTCTGCGGCGCGGGTGATGAGCGATGCGCTGGCCGTGGGTGGGACCAGCTTCGACGCGCTCTACGTCAACGTCAACGGAGAATCCGGCTACTTTGACCGGGCCTTGCTGGTCTACGGTCGCGGTGGCCAGGAATGTGTGCGCTGCGGGACCGAGATCGAGAAGATGACGATCGGCGGACGCGGCAGCCACTTCTGCCCGAACTGCCAGAACGCTCCGCGCTACCGCTAGCCGCGTGCCGACGACTGCGGCGCTGGCGCATCAAGCCGAAGAGTCGCTGGAGCCCGTCAGCAGTGTGAGTAGACTCGGGACAAGCGAATTCCAGGTCGGTGGATGTTCAGAGAGGAACAGACATGTTCACAATTCCAACGTTCATCGGCGGGATTGTCCTCCTGCTCGTTCGGGCGCTGCTCACTGCGGCATTCGTCCGCGAGTTCTGGGTCAAGGCAAAGGACATTCCGGGTTTCGCAAAGAACGACGGGCTCAACGTCCCGACCGCGTGGTTCGTCGCCATCGCCGAACTGACTGCGGCGGCATCCTTCGCCTCCGGCGTTCTCGCTCAGTGGGCCGGAATCGGAGTGATCGTCCTGATGCTCATCACCACCTGTCTGCACGTGTTCAGATGGCACTCGAAGTACTGGGCCTCGGCCGGAGGTCCGGAGTACGACCTGCTTCTGCTGGTCTTGGCCGCGGTCATCACCGCCTTCGGGACGGGACCGATCGCGATTCCCACCCTGTTCGGGATGTGACCCTGACTCGAAGGTGACCCTCTTGGGGCAGGAAGCCCAGGGAATTGCCGAGGGCCGGGTACCGCTCCTCTCGGAGTGATACCCGGCCCTCGGCTCGGTTTCTGCGACTAATCAGCGCATGCGGTACTTGGAACCCTCGTCACCGGACGTGTCACCGGACTTCGAGGAATCACCCTTCGACGAAGACTCAGCACCCGCCTCGGTGTCGGTGGAGGTCGTGCCTTCGTCGTCTGCGATCTCCTCGGCAGGCAACTCGGACGTGTCGAGTCCGAAGACCTCACCGTCGTACTCGTCGACGGCCGTGGCGACCGACTGCTCGAGGATGTGGTCGGCCAGCTGCCCCTGGATGATCAGCGGATCTCGGGACAGGTCCTTCCACACCGCCACACACAGCAGCAGCATGACGATGACGAACGGCAATGCCGCCACGATCGTGATGTTCTTCAGACCTTCGAGCGCCTCGGCGGGGTCATCACCTCCGGCGAGGAGCATCACCGCGGCCACAGCACCGGTGGCCACACCCCAGAACAGGACAAGACCTCGTCCTGGCTCTTCGCGACCGTTGGCCGAGAGCGTGCCCATGACGATCGAGGCAGAGTCGGCGCCGGTGACGAAGAAGATCGCGATCAGGATGACCGTGACGATCATCAGGATGATGGCGATGAGGTTCGGCAGCGGAAGCGCGCCGAGGAGGTCGAAGAGGATCGTGTCCATGTTGATGTCCGGCTCACCGTCGACGATCTTCGCCAGTGCCTTGACAGTTCCTTCGCCGCGTTCGGCACGCTCCTGGATGCCGATGGCACCGCCGCCGAAGATCGCGAACCAAATGGTCGACACGACGGAAGGGACGATGAGGACGCCGGTGACGAACTGACGCACGGTGCGGCCGCGCGAGATACGGGCGATGAAGAGGCCGACGAAGGGCGACCAGGAGACCCACCAGGCCCAGTAGAAGACCGTCCACGAGGACAGCCACTCATTGACGCCCTGACCGTTGGCCGCGGTGCGCGAGGCCATCTGGGGCAGATCCTCGATGAACGAGCCGATCGAGGATGGGATCACGTTGAGGATGAACAGTGTCGGCCCGCCGATGAACACGATGAGGGCGACGATGATCGCGAGAACCATGTTGATGTTCGACAGCCACTGGATGCCCTTCTCGACACCGGACACGGCCGAAGCGACGAAGGCAGCTGTGAGGACTGCGATGATGATGACGAGGATCGGCGAAGAGACGTGGGACATGATGCCCGCCGATTCGATGCCGCCGCCGATCTGGATCGCGCCGAGACCGAGCGAACAGGCTGAGCCGAAGAGCGTCGCGAGGATCGCGAGGATGTTGATGACCTTGCCGCCGGCGCCGTTGACGGCACGCTCGCCGAACAGTGGGGTGAACATCGAGGAGAACAGCTGGGAGCGACCGAGACGGAAGGAGCCGTAGGCGACGCCGAGTCCGACGATGGCATACATGGCCCAGGGGTAGAGGGTCCAGTGGAAGAGCGTGGTTCCCATCGAGGTGCCCATCGCCTCCGCCGTGGAACCATCAACGGTCGCCGGGGGAGGAGACATGTAGAAGAACAGCGGCTCACCGACAGCGGAGAAGACCAACCCGATGCCCATGCCGGTGGCGAACATCATCGAGATCCACGACGAAGTCTTGAACTGCGGCTTCTCATCGTCCCTGCCCAGCGGGATGCGCCCGAACTTGGACAAGGCGACGATGATGACGAAGATCGTGAAGACCGTGGCGGCGATGACGAAGAGCCAGCCGAAGTTGTCCATGACACCGGTCAGCAGAGTGCCCGCGACAGAACCGAGGCTCTCTGGAGAGATGAAGCCCCAGACAACGAATGCAACTGCGAGGATGCCGGCTGTGAAGAAGACCACCTTGTCGACTCCCTGGCGAATCAGGGGCCTCTGTTTGGTGGTCGGATTCTTCAGGTGCTTGATCAGCTCCTGAGTCTTAGTTAATTCACTGCTCATAGGGACGCTAGCCGATCAGCTGGGCCGCAATAGGTTCGCGACCATTCCCAGTCGGCGCTCCTTCCTGTTCATGGACGGCATTGATAGTCATCGGGCGGTATTACGATGTGCTTACCTAGAAATAGCCCGATTTGTCAGTTTCCTGTCGATTCACACCGATGATCTCCTCAGATGAGATGCGAGGCGGGCCGAGCTTTCGCCGGTGCGACGATGATTGATTCTGCCCGGGCAAGGACGAGGCCTCGTCGCTAACGACGAGGCCTCGATCCGCTCCTCCGGCTGGGCTCGAACCAGCGACCCTTCGATTAACAGTCGAATGCTCTGCCAACTGAGCTACGGAGGATAGGCGCCGATTTCGGCGCACGAGGGAACACTCTATCAAAAGATCGGAGTATTGCAGGAACTCCTTCGCGATATGCTGGATGGACAATGCATCTCAAAAGCCTGACTCTGCGAGGATTCAAATCCTTTGCCTCGGCGACGACTCTCAAATTCGAGCCGGGCATCACCTGTGTTGTCGGCCCCAACGGCTCCGGCAAGTCCAACGTCGTCGACGCCTTGTCCTGGGTGATGGGAGAGCAGGGCGCGAAGAATCTGCGCGGCGGAAAGATGGACGACGTCATCTTCGCCGGGACCTCGAAGAGACAGGCATTGGGCCGCGCCGAGGTGGCCCTGACCATCGACAACACCGACGGAGCCATTCCCGTCGACTACACCGAGGTCACGATCTCGCGCACCCTGTTTCGCACCGGGGGCAGCGAATACGCCGTCAACGGGACACCGGCACGACTGCTGGACATCCAGGAACTGCTCAACGACTCCGGTCTGGGCAAAGAGATGCACGTCATCGTGGGACAGGGGCGCCTCGACGCGATTCTGCACGCCGACCCGATCGAGCGCCGCAGCTTCATCGAAGAGGCCGCCGGCGTCCTCAAACACCGCAGACGCAAGGACAAAGCCGTCCGCAAGCTCACCGGTCTGCAGACGAACCTTGATCGTCTGTCCGACCTGCGGACTGAACTCAATCGACAGTTGGGGCCGCTGGGGCGACAGGCCGAGGCCGCTCAGAAAGCCGCCACCGTCCAAGCCACACTGCGCGATTCCGCAGCACGGCTGTTGGCTGATGACACCGTGCGCCTGCAGGCCTCACTGGCCTCGACTTCCACGGTTGAGGGCGAAGACGGCAATGACCGGATCGGTGACCTCGAGCATCGGCGATCCCGCACAGAGGCGCGATTGCAGGAGATCGAAACACGTCTGGGAACCCTTGATGCCGAGCTGGAGAACCTGCGGACCTCCGAATCGCGGACACAGACCCAGATCGTCCGGGCCAGAGGACTTGCCCAGCGCGCCGAGGACAAGCGCTCACACTTGCTCTCCGAGGTTGCAAGCCTGGGCAGACGGGAATCGAAGTCGCCGGAAGAGCTGAGATCCCAAGCCGAGCACCACCAGCAGGAACTCGGCGCCGCACGGAAGACAGTGGAGGAATCCGCGGTGGCACTGGATCGCAGCCAGATGCGAAAAGAAGAACTCGCACTGGCGTTGAAGAAGGCCGAAGACGAGGTCAAGGCGACCCAGTTGGCCATCACCGAGGCGATCAAGAACCGCTCGGCACTGCAGTCCAAGAGCACCCAGGCGCGAGAGCGCATCAGCGACCTCACCTCCAGAATCGAATCCAACCGGGCAGAGATCGACACCGCGTCGGCCCGTATCGCCGAACGCCGTGAAGAACTGAGCACCGCCGAGGCAGCTGTGGAAGGCGTGGAAGCAGGCGAGAGCGAACTCGACACGGAATACGAATCCGCGAAAGACGCCCAGACCGCGTTGGAGACCGAACTCGACGAGCTCCGAGCACAGCAGGCGAAGACCGCGTCAGAACTCGCCTCGGCCCAGGCCCGCGCGGAGGCCCTGTCTCTGGGCACCGCATTGGAAGCCGACCTCGAAGATATCGTCAACGCCGATCTGCCAGGGGTCGGCTCGGCCGTGACCGAACGGTTGAGCGTGGCCAACGGATTTGAAATGGCTGTGGCGGCAGCCCTGTCGAACACGGTCTCCGGTGTGCTCGTCGACTCCGGTCGGGTGGCACTGACAGTCCTCGACCACCTCGGCGAGGACACCAATGTCCACCTCACGATCCCTGCCGGGACGAGAACAGGTCGGACCGCTGGTGGGACCGCTGGTGGGACCGCTGGTGGGACCGCTGGTGGGATCGCCGGTAGGAGCGGCGAGTCGAAGAGCCTGCCCACCCTCAGCCCGACCGCGGACGGTGGGGCGGCCGCGCGGTGGCTCTCCGACGTGGTCAGCAGCGACGTCCCTGAACTCACCGAACTTCTGAACTCTGCGCTGGAGGCGGTCGTGTGCGTTGATGACGCTGACAGCGCCTTGTCCCTCATCGACGCCCACCCCGAACTCACCGCCGTCACGGTGCACGGTGAGATCCTCACCGCCACCCGGGTCAGTCGGGCCCGCACCGCCTCGGGCACCCGTCTGTCCTCACAGACCGCGCTCGAAGAGACCCGTACCTCAATCACCGAACTGGAGCAGGCACGGAGCCGCATCGACGCCGACATCGATCGGGTCGACGCGAAACTCGTCGAGGCGAAGACAGTGGCCGCCGCGGCCCTTGAAGAACTGCATTCCTCGGACGCGGCGATCATGGCCGCAGGGGAAGAGGTCTCGCGAATCACGGGCGACATCACCACCGCCCAGACTCGCCTGCAGCGGGCCAAAGACAACGAAGTAGAACTGAAGACACGGCTGGAGACCGCCGAAAGTGAGGCCCGCACAGCCGAATCCGCACTCGCCGGGGCAGACGACGTCGAAGAGGTCGTCGACACCACAGCCCGAGACGAGCTCAGCCAGCAGGTGTCTCAGTCCTCTGAAGACGTCATCGAGACTCGGATCAGCCACAAGGCAGCCACGGACCGGGCACAGTTCCTCTCCGACCGTGTTGATTCCCTGCTGCGTCAGGCAACGGCGGAGGAGACCGCACGTGAGCAGACGCAGCGGACGATTGTGCGCAAGAACAGAGCAGCCGCCTCGGCGCTGCTCATCGTCGAGACCGCACAGAACGCGAGCACCCTCGCGGAGACGACGGTGTCCGAACTCGGCTCCCAGATCCAGGTCCTCGTCGAGGAGCGCGGGCAGCTGCGCGAGGAGAAGGGCCACCTCGGCGAAGAATTGGGCACCACGCGCACAGAACTCCAACGACTCAAGGACATGGCGGCCGAAGCCGAACTTGCAAAGGAACGGTTCCGACTTAAGCTCGAAGAGATCGAGCACCGGGCGGGGGAAGAGACCGGCCTCGGGCTCGAACGACTGGTCGAACTCTACGGTCCGCATACCCCTGTGCCCGCCTTCGACGAGAGCGAGGAAGAACGACCCTACGTGAGAGCCGAGGTCGAGAAGCGTCACAAGCAGGCAACCGCTGCCCTCAAGCGCATCGGAACCGTCAACCCGCTGGCGCTCGAAGAATACGAAGCGCTGAAGGAGCGACACCAGTTCCTCGAAAAGCAGATCACCGACATCGAGTCCTCCCGGAAAGACCTGATGAAGCTCGTCGATGAGGTCGACCGGCACGTCGAACGCGTCTTCTCGGAGGCCTATGCGGACACCGCTCGCGAATTCGAAGACATCTTCTCCCGACTCTTCCCCGGCGGCGAGGGATCCCTGAGCCTGACCGATCCCAATGACATGCTCACGACCGGCGTCGATGTCCACGCCCGGCCCGCCGGTAAGAAGGTCAAACGACTGTCCCTGCTCTCCGGCGGTGAGCGCTCACTGGTCGCCGTGGCCATGCTGGTTGCGATCTTCAAGGCCAGGCCCAGTCCGTTCTACGTCATGGACGAGGTCGAGGCGGCACTCGACGATCTCAACCTGTCTCGCCTGCTGACCGTGTTCGAGGAGCTCCAGGACTCCTCTCAGCTCATCGTCATCACGCACCAGAAGCGCACGATGGAGATCGCCGACGCGCTCTACGGGGTGACGATGCATGGTGATGGTGTGTCGAAGGTCATCTCGCAGCGGATTCCATGAGCGGCAACCGCCCGCCAGAGACCGATTCGGCAGAGACGTCCAGGGGAGTCCCAGGGAATTCTCCAACAGGCTCACGGCCCCCGAACACAAATGTTGTGGGTTTGGACGATAGACTTGGGGACAGGGAAGCATTGTCAAAAAGCTTGAGGAGCGAGACGTCCATGGCCGAGTCGGCTGATTCACGGGGTGACTCGAGAACATGAATGCAGTACTCGTCGTCATCGTCGGACTCGCCGTATCGTTCGCGTTGGCACTCATCGTCGTCCTCCTCGTCGCACTGCCCGGGTTGAGGGCCGAAGGCCGCCTGAAGTACTCATCCGATGTGCAGCGGTTTCGACTGCCGGGCCAATGGACCGGGTATGACGATGAGGTCCACGAATTCTTCGGACATGATGATGGCACCTCCCATCTGGCGACTCGCGAACAGGCCGCCGTCACCGCGATCCGAGACCATTCCTACGTGCTCAGACCGCAGCCGCGCCGGCACGCCGCGCCATCACTGCTGACAGTGAGGCCGCGCACCCGTCATTGGAAGATTCCGGAATCCGGCACAGGGTGGAGAACCACAGCCGGTCTGCTCTTCGGCAGCCGAGGTTCCTGACCCGAACACAACATCATCCACGTGCCCCGAGACAGTGGGGCGCCTGAGCGCGGGCCACGTGAACGCGACACCGGTCTGGAACCGATGCGTGCAACGGCAGGCGCACAGCACCCTCAACTGGCGGTCGCCGCGTGAGAGCGTGGGGCCGACGAAGGTAATCAAAGGAGAACGTACGTCCATGGATCAGCCGATCGTATTGCTCATCGTCGCAGCCGTCGTCTTCATTCTGGTCGTCGGCCTGGGCTTCACCCTGCGCGTCAACGCCAAGAGGAAGGGTCTGCGGGATCAGCGCAGCATCGATGCCGATGTCACCGGTGAAGGGGAGGTCGGCGAGCCCTCCGAGGCCATCGCCAAGGAGAAGGCCGCCACCCGCGGCTCCGAAGTTCCCACCGAACCTGCGAACCGACTGGTCCGCCTGCGCGAGCGCCTCGCGAAGTCCAACTCAGGCCTGGGACGCGGACTGCTCAGCCTGCTGTCTCGTGACACTCTCGACGAATCGACATGGGAGGAGATCGAGGACACTCTCATCCTCGCCGATGTCGGAGTCGATCCGACCACCGAACTCGTCGACCGTCTGCGCGGACGCGTCAAGGTCCTCGGCACCCGTGAGCCGGAACAGGTCAGGGAACTGCTGCGCGAAGAACTCATCAACCTCGTCGATCCCTCTATGGATCGTGAACTGGCCGCCACCGGCACCGACGGCGACCCCACTGTGATGCTCGTCGTGGGTGTCAACGGTGCTGGCAAGACGACGACCGTGGGTAAGATCGCTCGCGTCCTCGTCGCCGAAGGCCAGAGTGTGCTGCTGGGTGCTGCCGATACGTTCCGTGCTGCTGCGGCCGAACAGCTGGCCACCTGGGGCGACCGCGTCGGCGTGGAGACCGTACGCGGTGAAGAAGGAGCCGACCCTGCTTCCGTTGCATACTCTGCCGTCGAACGGGGCAAGCAGGACAGCACCGATGTCGTGCTCGTCGACACCGCCGGACGCCTGCAGAATAAGATCGGCCTGATGGACCAGCTCGGCAAGGTCAAGCGTGTGGCCACGCGTCCCTTGGGTGAGGGACACGAGATCGACGAGGTGCTCCTCGTCCTCGATGCCACGACCGGGCAGAACGGCATGCAGCAGGCCAAGGTCTTCGCCGAGGCGGTCAACATCACCGGCATCGTGCTGACGAAACTTGACGGCACTGCCAAGGGCGGAATCGTCATCGCCGTTCAGCGTGAGCTCGGAGTTCCGGTCAAGCTCATCGGCCTCGGAGAAGGTGCCGACGATCTGGCGCCATTCACCGCCGAGGGATTCGTCGACGCTCTCCTCGACTGAACCCGGGTGTCACACGCTGGAAACATGACTGACTCACCGTGGTGACATGTGTCATAGACACTGTCATTGTTCGGCTCGACCGGAGCCGGCAATGACGTGGAAGAGACGGCATGGAACTCGATGCGGTAAGCGTGTGGATGATGATCGCGGCAGGCTTGGTCCTGCTCATGACACCGGGGGTCGCCTTCTTCTACGGCGGAATGACCCGAATCACCTCGAGCATCAACATGATGATGATGGTCTTCTCCGCGATGGCCGTGGCCGGTCTCGTCTGGGTCCTCTTCGGCTATGGGTTGAGTTCCGGTGATTCGCTGGCCGGGATGGTGGGCAATCCGCTCTCGCAGATCGGCCTCGCCGAGGCGGTCGCGAGTCAGCCCGAGACCCTGATTTCCATCGGCTATGGATCCACCTTTGCGATGATTGCGATCGCACTCATCGCCGGAGCTGTGGCCGATCGTGCGAAGTTCTCCACCTGGTTGGTCTTCGCCGCACTGTGGGTCACGTTCGTCTACTGTCCCCTGGCGTTCATGGTCTGGGGCGATGGGCTTCTCAGCGAAAAGGGTGCGATCGGCAGCGTCGTGGGGACCGCGATCGATTTCGCCGGCGGCACCGTCGTGCACATCAACGCGGGCGTTTCGGCACTGGTCCTGGTCGTCGTGATGGGACGTCGTGCCCGCTTCTCGACACCGCACAAACCTCACAACATTCCGATCACCGTCCTCGGTGCTGCACTGCTGTGGTTCGGGTGGTTCGGATTCAACGGGGGAGCCGCCTCGACGATCGAGCAGGCGGGCCTGATCTGGATCAACACTCTCATCGCACCGGCCGCCGGACTGGTCACCTGGATCGCAATCGAACGGATCCGTGCCACCCGGCCCAGCAGCATCGGCAGCGTCTCCGGCGCCATCGCCGGCTTGGTGGCCATCACCCCTGCCTGCGCGAATGTCGAACCCTATGCGACGATCATCATCGGAATCGCTGCGGGCGCGGGCGCCGTCCTGGCCGTCGAGGCGAAGAATCGTCTGCGCTACGACGATGCGCTCGACGTCGTCGGCGTTCACCTGGTCGCCGGGGTCATCGGTACCGTGCTGATCGGACTCTTCGCCGTCCCGAGCGCGAACTCTGCGGCAGGTCTCTTCCACGGCGGAGGCCCAGGGCTGCTCGTGTCACAGATCGCGGCCACCGTGGTCGCTCTGGTCTATGCAGGAGGCGTCACCCTGGTCATTGCCCTCGTGCTGCGCAAGACCATGGGCCTGCGCATCGATCCGCGAGACGAGCTTGCCGGCATCGACGCCTTCGAGCACGCGGAGCAGGCCTACTCCTTCCGCTGAGCCAGCGTCGGCGCCCACAATCGGTCTCGATGGGACTGGTTGTGGGCGCATTCTCAGCTTCTCCGGTTTCAGTCGGACACCGGTGAGTTGTTAGGCTAGGGAGTCGACCAATTATCGTGAAGAAGGCTTGTACGTGTTTAATTCTCTTTCCGACAGGCTCACCGCGACGTTCAAGAACTTGCGCGGCAAGGGCCGGCTGTCCGAAGCCGATGTGGATGCCACCATCCGCGAGATCCGGCGTGCTCTTCTGGACGCCGACGTCGCCCTGCCCGTCGTCCGTGCATTCACCGGACGCATCCGCGAGAGGGCGCTGTCCGAAGAAGTCTCGGGTGCGCTCAACCCGGGCCAGCAGGTCGTCAAGGTCGTCAAGGATGAACTGGTCGGCATCCTCGGCGGAGAGACCCGTCGCCTGAACTATGCGAAGCGCCCGCCCACGGTGATCATGCTCGCCGGTCTGCAGGGTGCGGGTAAGACCACACTGGCCGGAAAGCTCGCGTACTGGCTGAAGTCCGAAGGCCACCGTCCGATGCTCGTTGCAGCTGACCTGCAGCGTCCCAACGCCGTCAATCAGCTCGAGATCGTCGGCGAACGTGCGGGCGCCTTCGTCTACGCACCAGAACCCGGCAACGGCGTCGGCAATCCGGTGCAGGTGGCAACCGACTCCCTCGAGGTCGCAAAGTCCAAGCTTCACGATGTCGTCATCGTCGACACCGCCGGTCGTCTCGGCATCGACGAAGAGCTCATGCAGCAGGCCGCTGACATACGTTCCGCGGTCAACCCGGACGAAGTCCTGTTCGTCATCGATGCGATGATCGGTCAGGACGCGGTGAAGACCGCCGAGGCGTTCCTCGAAGGCGTTGACTTCACCGGTGTCGTGCTCTCGAAGCTCGATGGTGACTCACGTGGTGGTGCCGCGCTGTCCGTCGCCGAGGTGACCGGAAAGCCGATCATGTTCGCGTCGACCGGTGAGTCGATGAAGGAGTTCGAACAGTTCCATCCCGACCGGATGGCTGACCGGATCCTCGATATGGGTGACATCCTCACCCTCATCGAGCAGGCCGAGAAGAACTTCGACGAGAAGGAGACCGCGAAGCTTCAGAAGAAGGTCGAAGCCGGTGAGGACTTCGACCTCAATGACTTCCTGACTCAGATGTCGGGCCTGAAGAAGATGGGCTCGATGAAGAAGATGCTGGGCATGATGCCCGGCATGAGCCAGTACAAGGATCAGCTGGAGAACTTCGACGAACGCGAAGTCGACCGCGTCGAAGCCATTGTGCGATCGATGACTCCGGCAGAGCGCACCAACCCGAAGATCCTCAACGGATCACGCCGGGCACGCATCGCCAAGGGCGCCGGCACCACGGTGACCGCGGTCAACCAGCTGATGGAGCGTTTCACTCAGGCGCAGAAGATGATGCGTGGGATGACTCGTGGCGGCGGGATGCCCGGAATGGGCGGAGGCGGCGGTATGCCGGGCATGGGCGGTATGCCTGGAATGGGCTCAGTGCCCGGCGGCGGTAACCGTAAGAAGAAGGCTGTGGGCAAGAAGAAGGGCCGCAAGGGCGGTCAGTCGGGCAACCCCGCCAAGCGTGCGCAGCAGGCGCAGGCGCTTGAGGACAAGAAGGCCGGCAAGACGAAGGACCCCGTCGGCTCGGCCTTCGGGGGAGTCGATCTCGACGGTGAAGAAGACTTCGATATGAAGAACCTGCCGAAGGGCTTCGGCGGGATGTTCCCAGGTGGAAAGTAGTACGGCTTTCTGGCACAATTGAGTCTTGTACTTTTGCTTCCGACGCGGGCCCTCTCTTCCGCGTTGAGGTGATAGTCCAGGTCACAGACTCCGACAGGTCAACCCCACGATTCTTCTGGAACCTCTGTGCAACATAAAGACAAAAGGAGACACCACTAAAGTGGCAGTCAAAATTCGCTTGACCCGCATGGGCAAAATCCGTGCACCGTTCTACCGCGTTGTCGTGGCCGATTCGCGCACACGTCGCGATGGTAAGGCCATCGAACAGATCGGCATCTACCACCCGACCCGCAACCCATCGGTCATCGAGATCGATTCGGAGCGTGCACAGCACTGGCTCTCCGTCGGTGCTCAGCCGACCGATCAGGTTCGCACACTCCTGAAGCTCACAGGTGACTGGCAGAAGCACACCGGCATCGGCGAAGCAGTGAACACTGTGAAGCCGCAGCCGGAGAAGGAAGCCTTCGTGGCTCCTGCTGCCGGATCCGTGATCAAGGAAGCCATCACTCCTAAGGGTTCGGACAAGGCTGCGGAAGCACCTGCCGAAGAAGCAGCTCCTGCTGCCTCCGAAGAGAGCGCTGAAGCCTGATCATGTTGGCTGATTCGCTCGAACACCTGGTCCGCGGCATCGTCGATCATCCAGACGATGTTGCTGTTCGATCCCGCTCGTCACAGCGCGGGACCACGCTCGAGGTTCGGGTTCACCCGGAAGACCTCGGTCGTGTCATCGGTCGCGCGGGGAGAACCGCAAAGGCTCTGCGTACCGTGATCAACTCTCTTGCCGGCCGTGAGTCGGTGCGAGTGGACCTCATCGAGGCGTAACACCTTCATCAGGAAAGGGGGACCCGGCGTTTCATCGCCGGGTCCCCCTTTCCTGTATTCACTGATCGGGCGGTGATATTGCACGGTGCAAACCGGGCGCGAGGCAGATATGACCGAGTCAGCGGACTAAACTGTGTGCTTGAAGTGAATGCGTACCCGCATCTGCACGGTCACACGCATCATCACACGCACGAGCTTGAGTACTTTCATGAACACGAGGAGCAGCATGGACACGGTGATCGCCCGGTTGGGCAAACCGCACGGCATCAAAGGCGAATTCACCGTCGAGGTGCGTACCGACAGGCCGGATGAACGACTCGTCCCCGGCCAGACCTACACGACCGATCCCGATATCGGCGAGCTGACGCTGGCGACGGCGAGGTGGCACCGGGACCGTCTGCTGCTGACCTTCGACGAGGTTCCCGATCGGAACCGGGCCGAGGCGATCCGCAACACCCTGATCCTCAGTGACCTGGATGAGGACGAGGTCGAAGACGATGCCTGGTACCTCGAAGACCTCATCGGGCTGAGAGTCCTCGAAGGCGAGACACAGGTCGGCGAGATCGTCGACGTCACGAACGGCACTGCCCAGGACCTGCTCCATATGAAGCACGTCGACGGTCATCAGGCGCTCATTCCATTCGTCACCGAGATCGTGCCCGAGGTCGATGTTGAGGCCGGATGGGTCAGAGTCACGCCTCCGGCTGGTCTCTTCGACGCCTCGTGAGCACAGGCATGAAGATAGACGTCGTCTCCATCTTCCCGGAGTACCTGGCCGGACTCCAGCTTTCCCTCATCGGCAAGGCTGTCGACCAGGGACTGCTGGACTTGAGCGTGCATGATCTGCGTGACTTCACCTTCGACCGACACAACACCGTCGATGACTCACCGTATGGCGGAGGAGCCGGCATGGTGATGAAGGCCGAGCCGTGGGCGCTGGCACTCGAGCACATCCTCGGCGGGAAATCACCTGAGACTGTCCGCGGCGAGGAGCACACAGTCAGCGGGAACTCTGCTGAAGGCGAGCCCGCTGGTAACGGGAAGCCGATCCTCATCGTGCCCAGCCCTGCCGGCCCCGTGTTCAACCAGCGCATCGCCGAGGAGCTCTCCAACGCCGACCACCTGGTGTTCGCATGCGGACGATACGAAGGGATCGATCAGCGCGTCATCGACTGGTCGGCTCAACATTTCGATCTGCGACCCATGAGCATCGGAGACTATGTGCTCAATGGGGGAGAGGTCGCCTCGATGGTGATGATCGAAGCGGTCAGCCGCCTCATCCCCGGAGTCATCGGCAACCCCGAGTCCCTGACAGAGGAAAGCCATGAAGACGGCCTCCTCGAATACCCGATCTACACGAAGCCCGCCAGCTGGAGAGACCGGGACGTGCCCGAAATCCTACTCAGTGGAAATCACGGTGCGATCGCACGGTGGCGACGGGACTGGAGACTCGAGCGCACGGCCGAGATCAGACCCGATCTGCTCGCCGAACTCCACGATCTGGATAAGCACGATCGAAGCGTTCTGGACCGGTTTGAGTCCGGAGACGAATCCGTGAAAGAATAGGTCGTCGCGTTTGTTGGCATTCACCTGCTTCAGGGGGATGGATGCCCAGAACTGTTCTCCGATGTCGACATCGGAGAATTTCGGGGAGTGATCCCGACAGACGATCCAATCACCGGTTCAACCGGTCCGATATGCGTGTCCTCGACCTGAAGCTGGGGATACATGGAGAAACACAATGCAGAAGCTTGATGTTGTTGATGCAGCCTCGATAAAGTCTGATGTTCCTGAGTTCCGCCCAGGCGACACCCTCAACGTTCACGTTCGCGTGATCGAAGGATCGCGTTCGCGTATTCAGGTGTTCAAGGGAATCGTCATCCGTCGCCAGGGCGACGGAATCCGCGAGACCTTCACCGCTCGTAAGATCAGCTTCGGCGTCGGTGTCGAGCGCACGTTCCCAGTGCACTCGCCCATCGTCGAGAAGCTCGAAGTCCTCGCACGCGGTGACGTTCGTCGCGCGAAGCTGTACTACCTGCGCGACCTGCGCGGCAAGGCTGCACGCATCCGCGAAAAGGCCTGATTATTGCCTGGCACTGTGGGCAATGATCACGCTGTGCCGAAGAATCAAGAAAACGCGACCTTCGGGTCGCGTTTTCTGTACTCTGGCCGCTTCTGGAAGATCGTCGCCGTCATTGCGATCCTCATCATCGTCATCGGCGGGTCGGTACGCGGGTTCGTCATCCAACGGTTCACGATCCCTAGCGCATCGATGGAACCGACCCTCAACGTCGGCGATGACATCACCGTGTGGCGTCCCGACGCGCTGACGTCTGATATCCAACGCGGAGACATCGTCGTCTTCGACGGTCGAGGCTCCTTCGTTGACGATGCGCTGCCGACCCCGCTGCAGAAGGTGGGGTCATGGGTTGGGATCGGAAATCGAGACGTCTACTACGTCAAACGCGTCATCGCGCTCGGTGGAGACACCCTCCGATGCTGCGACGCGCAGGGCCGGATGCTGCTCAACGACGAACCTCTTGCAGAGGATTATGCTCCGCAACCGGCCTCAGCCACTGAGTTCTCGATCGAAATCCCTGCAGACACCATGTGGGTGATGGGCGACAACCGGAACAACTCCGCCGACTCGCGTGCACTGATGGGCAAACCAGGCGGCGGGTTCATCCCCCTTGACCGAGTCATCGGACCAGTGATCGGCCATGGCTCCTCGATCGACTGATCTGCCGCGCTGACTTGGCCGGCTGACCTGGCGCGCTGATCTGGCACGCGGATCTGGCACGCGGATCTGGCACGCGGATCTTAGTGGCCGACCTGGGTGGCCGATCTGGGCAGCCGAGATGATCGCCGGCTGAAAGGTGGCGCTCCGGAGTGCTGGTACGCTCATTTCATTCCCTCTGGGGAACCTGTGGTCCGATGCGAAAGCGAACGAATGTCAACCGAATCAGAAGCTTCCCCACCTTCAGCCTCGAAGAGATTCCTCCGTGGCCTGCTCGAGATCGCAGCGATCATCCTCGTCGCCATTATCATCTCCACCGCCCTCAAGACCTGGGTCGTCCGCTCGTTCTACATTCCTTCAGGATCGATGATGGAGACCCTGCAGATTGATGACAGGGTCCTTGTCAATGAGATGGCGCCCCGTTTCGGACCGGCCAACCGTGGTGACATCATCGTCTTCGACGACCCAGACCATTGGCTGAGCCCTCAAGAAGTCTCGGAATATCAGCCCAACCCTCTCCTCGAATTCATCGGATTGGCTCCCGCAGACGGTGGCCAACAGCTGATCAAACGCGTCATCGGCGTCGGCGGCGACACCGTCGAATGCTGCGATGCGCAGGGACGGATCCTCGTCAACGGCGAACCCATCGATGAGACCTACCTCGACGCCGACACAGCTCCTTCCGAGATGGACTTCAAGGTCACCGTTCCCAAGGGCCACTACTGGGTGATGGGAGACAATCGCAGCAACTCCGCAGACTCCCGATATCACGTCGACACACAGCCCTATGTTCCCGAAGACAACGTGGTGGGCACCGTCTTCCTCATCAACTGGCCGTTTAAGCATTTCAGCTGGATGTCCACGCCGAAAGCGGTCTTCGCCGATGTCCCCGACTCCGAGGGAATCACCGGCAGCTGATGGCACAGATCGGATTGCAGGACCTCAGCCTCGAACGCGCACTGCTGGCAGAAGGCTATGAGTTCGTCATCGGCATCGACGAGGTCGGCCGTGGTGCGCTGGCCGGACCGGTCAGCGTGGGAGTTGCTCTCTTCGACCTCAGAGAGCTCACCGACGCCGAGGTGCCTGCGGGCATTCATGATTCGAAGCAGTTGAGCGCGCTGTCGCGTCAAACCGCGACCGATCGTGTCAATGGGTGGGCGCGGGCGACAGCAGTGGGGTCGACGACGCCGAATGAACTCGACGAACTCGGGATGACCATGGCTCTGAACCTGGCCGGGCGTCGGGCACTGTCTGACATGCTGGTGACGCTCTTCGGCGCAGCAGTCTGCCCGCAGTCGACGATGGTGCTCCTCGACGGCAAACACGATTGGCTTTCAGCTCCACTCACGCTCGACTGCCTGGGGATATTCGGGCCCGCAGCGGACTTGGATCTGCCCCCGGTGCGGACTGTGATCAAAGGTGACGGCAGCGTCCCAGTCATCGCCGCAGCAAGTATTGTGGCAAAAGTGGACCGAGACGAGGAGATGATCGCACTCGCGCAGGCTCACCCCCAGTATGGTTGGGAGTCGAATGTCGGGTACGGAACCATGAAACACCGTCGGGGCATCGCCGATTTCGGCCCCAGCATTCACCACCGGAGAAGCTTCCGCCTGCAAACGGCGCACGATGCGAAGGAGGGATCGTCATGAGCACCGATGATCTGGACGATTACGAAGCTCAACTGGAGCTGCAGCTCTACAAGGAGTATCGCGATGTCGTAGGACTCTTCGCCTACGTTGTAGAGACCGAACGGCGCTTCTACTTGGCCAACCACGTTGACCTCAAGGCCCACAACGATGCCGGAGACGTCTATTTCGAACTGACGCTGCGCGACGCTTGGGTGTGGGACAGCTACCGATCAGCACGCTTCATCAAGACCGTGCACGTGCTGACCTTCAAGGACGTCAACATCGAGGAGATCGCGAAGAACGATCTGGAACCGCCGACGTCAATCAGGGGCTGAGAACTCTGACGACCAGTGGCTGCCGTACGTGAGTTCCTGAATCGAGAGAACCACTCGCACACACTTCGTCTGTGGACCGAACCCTGACTTGCACGTGATCGGCCTGTGGACGGCTAAGCGCCGTCCACAGGCCGATTTTGTGCTCTTGCCACGCTTGCAGTGCCGGTAGTGGTCTGTCTGTCATGGAACCAACATCGGGCAGACGGAGCACAACGACATCGGGGATGCGTCAGCGTGCTGTGGGTCAGACAGGGGAGGACCTGGCCGCTGAATTCCTGCAGCGGCAGGGAATGGTCGTCATCGAACGTAACTTCAGGTGCCCGCGGGGAGAGATCGACATCATCGCCCGAGACGGTGACACCATCGTCTTCGTAGAGGTGAAGACCCGCAGAACCTTCGCCCTCGGATCTCCGCTCGAGGCCGTGACCAGGGCGAAGCTGAAGCGGATCAGAATGCTCTCGGGCATCTGGCTGCGCGGACAAAGTGACTTCTTCCCCAGCGTCCGCATCGATGCCCTCGGCATCGTAATGGAACCAGAACCCGCCTACTCCCACCGCCGCAATCTGCAGGTCGACTCATGAGCGAGGAGGCGAAGCTCAATGTGATCGGTCGCTCGTCCGCCGTGGCGCTCTGGGGTCTGGCTGGCAAGATCGTGTCCATTGAAGCCTGCGTCAGCGCTGGTCTGCCCGGTATCGACATCGTCGGTCTGCCGGACGCCTCGGTCAGCGAATCGCGGAAACGACTTCGGGCCGCACTCGCATATCTGGGCATCCCCGTGGCCACACAGCATGTGACGATCAACCTCACTCCCGGCACTGTGCCGAAGGTCGGGACAGGATTCGACCTGGGTATCGCCGTGGCCGTGCTCAAGGCGCAAGGAATCATCACCGAAACGCACACGGAATCGATCATCCACTGTGGTGAGCTCGGCCTCGACGGACGCATTCGTCCCGTCAACGGTGTGCTGCCGAGCCTGCACAGCGGTCTTCAGGCAGGTTTCGACCGATTCGTCGTCCCCGTGGGCAACCGTCAGGAATCAGCACTGCTCGCCGGTGCCAGGGTCATGACCATCTCCTCTTTGGCCGAACTGATCAACATCTATGGCGGAGCACTCAACGTCCCGCAGCTGCCACCCGTCGTCGATGCAGCAGCCGCCCACCCAGAAACCTCGCAACGTCACGACCTCGCCGAAGTCCAAGGGCAGGCCGAAGCGCGTTTCGGCCTCGAGGTCGCTGCAGCCGGTGGACACAATCTCCTGATGCGAGGCACACCGGGAGCGGGGAAGACGCTGCTGGCGCAGTGCCTGCCGGGGATACTCCCACCGTTGGATGACCCACAAGCCGTCGAGGTGGCGGCGGTGCGTTCCCTGCGCGGAGAGCTGCCCATCGGCGAAGGCCTTGACCATCGGCCCCCATTCGAAGCGCCCCACCATCGCAGCACAGCCTCGGCGCTCATCGGCGGACGCAGACCGGGGTCGATAGGAATTCTCAGCAGAGCCCACCGAGGCGTTTTGTTCATGGACGAAGCACCCGAGTTCTCACGGGATGTACTCGAAGCACTACGTCAGCCGATGGAGGCTCGACAGGTCCACATCCACCGGGCCTGGGGATCCATGGTCCTTCCTGCATCGTTCCAATTGGTGATGGCGGCGAACCCATGCCCCTGCGGAGCCGGGATGCGCGGAGCCGAATCCACGTGTCGATGCACGCCGATGGACAAACGTCGCTACCGCAACAGGCTCTCCGGCCCCCTGCTGGACCGAGTCGACCTGCAACTCGAACTGTTCCCCGTCTCCCCAGCAGACATTCGCCTCGGCGGGGCACAGGAAGACAGTGCTGCAGTCGCTGGGAGAGTCAGGCTTGCCAGGCAGAGACAGGCCGACCGATACGTCGACTGTGACTGGACGCTGAACTCGAACGCCCCCGGGGCCTGGCTGCGTGAGCATTTCTCCCTGAGCCCGCACAGTCTGCGCGACCTAGACCGTGCGCTCGACACAGGAAGGATCACCATGCGCGGATACGACCGAGTGCTGAGGGTGGCAACGACCCTGGCAGATCTTGAAGGGACAGAGGCGCCCACACCGGACAAGATCACGACGGCTCTGGCGCTGAGGACCCAAGACTCATGAACGACGAAGGCAATAGAGACACTCGCGCGGCGATCGCTGCCCTGCTGAGGATCGGAGAACCAGGCGACGGACTGCTCACCGGACTCGTGAACGAGGTTGGTCCGATCGCCGTCCTTGAACTGATTCGGGCGGTGGCGGCCGGAAGATCGTCAGCAGCCGAGGCCGCGGAGAGTCTGTCGTCGTTTGTGGCCGCGGTGGCCGGCGGCGGGCAGCTGGGAGAGGCTTTCGACCGGTGGGCAGTGCGGGGCGAGGACGCGCAGGGGCATCGCGACCTCGAAGCCGTGCACAGACTGGGTGGGCGACTCGTCATTCCCAGTGACGACGAATGGCCGGCTTCGCTCAGTGACCTGGGGCCGGCGGCACCACTGGGACTGTGGGTCCGGGGCGAGGCGAAGTTGAACGCAGCATTAAAGCGTGCGGTCGCCATCGTCGGGGCACGCGCTGCCAGCAACTACGGCACCAAATGTGCCTCAGATCTTGCTTGGGACCTGGCCGCGAGAGGGCTGACCATCGTCTCCGGGGGAGCCTTCGGCATCGATGCGGCCGCCCATCGAGCAGCCATCGCCCGAGAAGGCACCACGATCGCGTTCATGGCTGGGGGAGTCGACCGTTTCTATCCGGTCGCGAACACCGAACTGTTCCATCAGATACTCGAACAAGGTGCGATCGTGTCCGAAACCGCTCCCGGGATGACTCCGATGCGACACCGCTTCCTGCTCCGCAACCGGCTGATCGCCGCCTCGTCCCAGGTCACCGTCATCGTCGAAGCAGGCTGGCGCAGCGGAGCCCTCAACACTGCTCGACACGCCCTCGAGCTCTCCCGTGAAGTCGCGGCATTCCCCGGATCCGTGTATTCGGCATCATCGACGGGAACCCACAGACTCATCCGAGATCATGAAGCGGAATTGGTGACCAGCTGCGAGGACGTCATCGAACTCACCAAAAGTGGGGAACCCACACTGTTCGACAACCGAAGCCCCTCGTCAGAGGACTCAAGTCTTCCTGCCGGCACCTCAAGCCTCCAAACCAGCAGCCGAAAGCGCGTACCGGCAGATCCGATCGATGACCTCGCCGAGCGAGAGAAGATCTGTGTCAACGTCCTCTCGGCGACCAAGGCTCTGGATGTCGGAACTGTGGCAGCACGAGCCGGACTGACCGTGCCGAACACTCTCTCTGCGCTCGCCGTCCTCGAACTGGCCGGTCTGAGTGCTCGTCGCGATTCCGGCTGGATCAAACTGCGCAGACCGGCCTAGATCCACTCCGTAGGTCCACCGTCAGGCTCGGCCGATCGCGTAACCTGAGGTTGTGACCCAATCGATGACCATCGCCGAGGTGGTGTCCGGCTATGCCGACCACCTGAGATCGCGCGACGTCTCCGCCCACACCTCGCGGGCCTACATCGCAGATGTCACCGAATTCTTCGACCATGCGGCTCACTCTCGAGCGGCCCAGTCCACGACCACGGACGCCGGGGTCCGAACCGCTGAGTTCGGGGTGGACGACATTGATCTCAACGACCTGCGTTCGTGGCTCATCACCCTCGATGACGCCGGAGCAGCGAAGTCCACCGTGGCTCGGAAGATCGCAGCCGTGAAGTCCTTCTTCGCCTACTGCGTGAACCGGCACGGGCTGACGAACAATCCGGCGGCGCGGCTGCGGACTCCGAAGAAGGAATCGCGTCTTCCCACCGTACTCAAACCTCAGCAGGCAGCCGATCTCGTATCCCGGGGGCGTCCTGCTCACGCTGAGGCGGAGGACAGCGATCCCATCGAAGCAGCCAAGTGGGCCAGGGACGCAGCCATCCTGGAGATGCTCTATGCCACGGCGGTGCGTGTATCGGAACTGACCGGACTGAACCGCAGCGACGTAGACTACCAGCGCTCGATGATCACCGTCCTGGGCAAGGGCAACAAGGAACGACGCGTCCCGTTCGGGAAACCCGCCCAGTCGGCGCTGCAGCAGTGGCTGAACCTGCGGCAGACGTTCGCCTCCGGCGGCAGCGGTGATGCGCTCTTCCTCGGCGTCAGAGGCGGTCGCATCGGAGCCAGACAGGTGAGAGAGCTCGTCCATAAGTACGGCGCCGATGACCCCAGCGCACCGGATATCGGCCCGCACGGGCTCAGGCATTCGGCGGCTACCCACATGCTCGACGGGGGAGCGGATCTGCGACAGATCCAAGAGTTCCTGGGGCATTCGACCATGAGCAGCACGCAGATCTACACCCATGTCTCGATGCAGCGACTGCAGGAGACCTATCGGCAGGCACACCCTCGGGCCTGACCACACCCGGCAATGTCATCACTTTCGTACCGGTGGGGTGTCATATTCAGATTGCATGAGTTTCTCCTTTTTGGCCTGCCTGATCACGGTGCTGGATATATGCACTCCAGTCGCGGCCGGCTAACTTGGCCCATGCCGCCGCGTTCCTATCGGTGATCCCGAGCAGCCCAGCAAGCACGGGTGCAGGAATTCTGGCTGCGAGGTGAAACATGGAAGCCTTTCGACTCTCGTACGGCTTAATCCCGATCGCGGTAAGGTCCCGGCGGAACACCTCGGTAACGAGATGACGACCGGGCTGGCCCCCGGGGAAGAGCCATCCCGGATCGCTGGTCTCGACCAGCCTTTCTGCACGGGTAGTCAGGTAGTTCCGTAGTAGGTCGTCAAGAATGGGTGGCATTTCAATCGGGTCATTGGCGAAAGTGACCAACACGTCGGTTTCGGTGACATGGATCTGCTGAAGCCTCATTGCCACAATGCGATTGAGGGGTTGAGCAAACAGGAGGGTGAAGAGCCCGGCCAAACGAATATGAGCAGGATGGTGGTCCTCGTTCAGAAGTCGCTCGACATCGGACCAGTGTTGCTCAGTGCTGATAGTGACAGTTGCATTCGGCCACGGCTCACCAGACGCGGTCAAGTTTCTATTGACTCGAGTCTTTCTGGCCCAAGCGATGAATGAAGCAATCGTTTTGGTTCGGTTATAGCCGGGAGAGTTGCTGATGAGTTCTTCGAGGTCGACCTGTGTGGCATCTTCAATAGAGACTCCACGACGAGCTAGCAGCTCGCAGAATTCAATTGCTGCGCGAACCCGGATACGAGCAGAATTCGCAACCGCCTGCGTCAGTGTTCCGTTGCTCGCATGGCGGTGGAGGTTGCGCAGGATGTGCCATCGGGCATAGCTGTTGATGGTGAAGGCACACTCGGTTTCCAGTCTCGGGGCGATTTCGGTGTCGAGCCACGAGATGAAACGGTCGACATGTGGTTCCCACGGGCCGAGGATCCCGATCGAGACAAGCAGATTGCGCAGGTAGTCATTGGGCTTCGTCGGTGGCAATTGCCGGAAAGCAGTATGGCTGATAGACGACTGCCCGCAGGCCATTTGTCTCAGGAGATCGGTGCTCGCTTGGGACTGGGAGACCCAGCGTAGTGGGGTGCGCGGGTCAACTGAATTGATCCAGTAGTCAAGCAACGGTCGCAACTGTTGATTGAGGTGGCCTGTGGCTGGATCGGTCAGGAGCTCGGTGGCGCGGGTCGCCAGTGTGCACCGGGCGCACACCTTGCCATAAGGGTGAGATTCCTCCCCACAATTGGGACATTCAAAGAGCGGTGGTGCTCCCGCACAAGTGGTGCACACGGCTTGTTTACCCAATGGGAGAGCGAGCACACGGACCAGGCCGCAGGATGGGCATGGGGCTGGATGATTGCGACGGCGTTTCGTGCAAGGTCGACACATTTGCCATCCGGTGATGCGTTGGTCGATCGGTGTATCGGTGCGGCCACAGTCGATGCAAGGACTGAGACGGGTTTTCTGTGTCGACGAAGTCATGTCAGGTGAGACGTGTCGCCCAAGCTGACGACCTGTCGGTTATGGAAGAAATAGTCTTCCCTGAGAGTGGTGATGCTTCCGGAAGGCGCACGGAGATTGATGTATCCCAGCGATTCGAGTGGCATCTTGATCCAAGAGGCTACAACGAACGTGAGGGCGTATCCGTGCGTCACGATGACTTGGTGTTCTGTCGGGCTTGCCAAGATGTCGTCCATGGCGGCGTACACACGATGGGCGAAAACACGGTTTGGTTCCGCCCCCACTACGCCTTCGTCATGGTTCAGGCGATCACCTGTGCGCGGTGGCGGAATGAACCGACTGTCCAGCCATGATTGGGGCCTTCCTTCTCCTTCGCCATACGATTTCTCACGCAACCTACGATCCAGTACTGGCTGCGCCCGGAGTATCGCGGATATTTGGTCCGCTGTCTGAGCCGTGCGTTTCAGGTCCGAAGAGAACAAGTCGACTGTTGTATTTTCCGGAAGTTTCGACCGCAACGCTTGAGCAATCGCGACGGCGGCTTTGTGTCCGGCGAGTGTGAGTTCGGAGTCATGCCACCCACCGACCAAGTTTTCCACGTGGTGTGTTGCTTCGGGATGGGCGACGACGTGGATTGTGCGCATGTCCTGTGCCTTTCAGTTACGGGGAATGTGGGTCAAGGGGCGCTAGCAGTTACCTGACAGAGCGATAGCGTCCAGTCATAGGCCCTCTGGGCGTCGGACAGTGGATCGAACTGGCCGGAGGTCGCCGATGCCCGCAGTACCGCTGGGCGACTGCGGCGCTGGCTTTTGGTCATAATTCAGTTCGAGGAGGTCGTTGGGTGTGCAGTCCAAGATGTCGCAGAGCGCAGCGAGCAGCTCAACATTGATGCGTTGAGGGGTGCCAGTGACGACTTTGTGGATCATCTGCTTTGAGATATCGACGCCTCGTGCGGAAAGCGGTTCGACAAGGTCTGTGGTCTTGAACATGCCAGCAGAGGCCATGACCTGACGCAGATTCCACTGCAGAGAAACCTGCCGGCCTGGTGTCGGGAATTTGTTGCTTGCTGTATTCATTGTTGCCCTTCTTCGTTGTTGTAGACCCGGCGGAGAGCAGCCTGCAAAGTTTTGGTCTTGAAGTCGTTTGAAACTGAGGTGTAGATAGCAGTAGTCGAAGCATATGAGTGGCCGACTTGCTCGGTGACGAATCGTTCGGGGTAACCGAATTCGATGAGGTGGGTGACGTAAGAATGTCGAAGGCAGTGAAGCGTCAGTTCGTCTGGTAGCTCGGCTTCGCGCCGTAACCAGGCGAACCGTAGGTCCATGGTTCTCGGGTCAATGCGTCCGCCGCGTTCGGTTGGCCACAGTTCAACTCTTCTTTCAGCGTCGGTACCGAGGACCAGGGGTCGTGCTTGTTCGACCCACTGGGTCAGTCCAGTCACGACCCAATCGAACTCAGGGACTGTGTGAACTGTGCGTCGTCGAGGAACTCCTCCGCGGACAGCTTTGCCGTAACGGACGTGGACTGCTCCGTACGTTCCCCATTGAGGCATATCAGGACTGGGTCGCAGATCAGCAATGTCAAGCATGCAGACCTCGCGACGGCGTAGTCCATAGGCATAGATCGTTTTTACGATTTGGGAGTCGCGCAGCGCCGCCCACGCGCCTTTACGGCCCGAGGCTTTGACACGCTCGACTCGGGTATCGAGGAAGTCGAAGAGGTGCTGGATCTCGTCGTAAGTAAATGGACGGCGGCCCGGGCGTCCCTCGTAGTCGGTGGTGTGAGCGACTGTGTTGTAGTCGTGACAAACCTGCGACGGGATCTGATCGAATCGTTTCTGGCACTCTTCAATCCACCCGTAGCGGCCGTCGAGAAGATAGTCGCAAAACATACGAATCACAAAGTGATAGCCACGGATCGTTGATGGCGCAGCCTTCTTAGAACCCGACATCAACGACAGCGTGAAGTCTTCCATATCACCGGGGGTCCAGGACCAGGGGTGGGATCCTGCGAACTCGTTGAAGCGGTGGATCAACGAGATTCGACTGTCCACGGTTTGGTTACTTAAGGATCGGGATCGTAGTTGTCGCTGCCACCCAGCCACCATTGCGTTGAACACAGCTTCTGGTTCGTTAAGGTGGCGAACACCGGGTACGAGGACCAACTGGGCTGATCCAGGAACATCCATCATCAACACTCCAAATCGTCTATTTGAAGTAGAGATTAGCAACTTAAAGTAGAGATTGGAATAGACTGCTTGATGAGAAGCGCGTCGCGTTCTTCGTTCTGGAGCATTCGGTCGCCCAACGGGCTCCAGGGACGCAACTTTAAGTTTATTCGTGACCATAGAATTCCCAATGCCACGGTTCAGGCAGTGAACCCGACTGACGAGCCCAGCTCGGATGGATCCATCCGAACTTCGGTGCGTTGGCACGCATCCACTGGTGCTCAGCGCTGCCGAACGAATTGATTCCGCCGCCCAGGTCCATTGCCAGCGCCCAACCGTGGTTCGAGGTTCCGGGAGTCGCAGCCATCCGACCCTTCCGTCGTTTCAAAATGACCTGAGTGTCGTAGTCACGATAGGCATCAGTCACCGAGATCGGAGTCGAGAACCTGGCTGCATAGGCGTGAGACATCCGGTCGAACGCCGTCTGAGCATCACAGCGCAGCATCTGTCCCGGCGCCGACATCAACGAACACATCGCCGCGGCAGGTATCCGACCATTGCGATGTCCACCCCACGCACCCGCTCCAGAGGTCGTGGAGTCGCCGGTATGTTCCTTTTCGGGCTTGCGCGACAGTGGCAAGAGGATCGACTCCTCTTGTCCGAAGAAGCCTGCCGGGTCGATGTACTTCTTCACTCCCTCAGACTTCCAGACGCCGACGTGCAGACACGATTGATCGCAGTGACCACCCTCAGCGACTGTTCCGATCTCAGCACCGGCAGAGAACGCCTCGCCCGTTTTCAGAACCGACTCTGCCGGTTGGAACGAGATGACATATCCGGAATCTGTTTCGATGCTGATGGTCGCGGTGCCAGCCACCGAGCCGCGGAAGCGAATGGTGCCAGCGGCGGGTGCCCGCACCGGTTCACCACTGACCGTGAGCACATCGATGCCCCGGTGTCCCTTCAACCACGCCTCTGTCGGCGGATCAAATGCTTCGAGAATCTCCATCGCCGGGACCGGGGAGGCCCATGTCCTCTGTGCCTGGGCCGCAGCTTCGGCAGAGGTCGCCGAAAACGGTGCCACCACCTCGGCGAGGGCGAGGAGCACTGGAATCAGACTCACGGTCATGATGCGACTCAGCCTGTGAGATGCCAGGCGAGCCCTGGACCAGACCGCCAGCCGAGTTAGAGACAAGGCAGCCGGCAGCGTTCGAGACCAGATGGAACGGGCGGTGTGCGAAGAAGCGACGATGAGGTCCATGAGCCAATGGAAGCCCGGTCGCCTCCAGATGTCAGGCGCGCGAGCAGCGACTGTGGACAGAGCCCCGTCGTACACAGACGAAACGAACACGAGTGGCGCGGCGATCCACAGGAGACTGCCCATGAGTGGTCGAGAGGAGTGCCTGACCAGCGAGTTGTGGAGATTGCGAATCTGATTGGAACCTCGAAGCTGCGGCTCTGATCAGGCGATGCGGGACAAAGATATCCACACGGCGCCGGACATGGGTCGACTGACTGGCTACTTGGGGGCGTGCACTGGGTGAGCACACCGAGCAGTCTGAAAGCCGCGCAGACTGTGATGCAGCCCATTCGGCAGGTGCCTGATCGATTGGAAAAGCCTTGGGCAACAGGGATAGACTGGCCTCAGCAGAAGCGTGTCTTCTGACTACGCGTATTCGATTTCTTCTCCATCCCATGGTGCAAATAGCCTGCAAGGGCGAATTTGTGGGGCGGATGAACCGAATACCAGGAATTAACCGAAAATGTCATTGTTCCGCCAGCACAATGCTGTCGTTCGATAATGACGTAAAAGCGCCTCCGGGCGCAAGAGAAGGGAGGACGTCGGTATGGCCGTCGTCACCATCCGCCAGCTGCTCGACAGCGGCGTTCACTTTGGACACCAGACCCGCCGTTGGAACCCGAAGATGAAGCGTTTCATCTTCACCGAGCGCAACGGCATCTACATCATCGACCTGCAGAAGTCGCTGGGCTACATCGACTCTGCATTCGAGTTCGTCAAGGAAACCGTGACCCACGGTGGCTCGATCCTGTTCGTCGGCACCAAGAAGCAGGCCCAGGAATCGATCGCCGAACAGGCCAAGCGCGTGGGACAGCCCTACGTCAACCAGCGCTGGCTCGGCGGTATGCTCACCAACTTCCAGACCATCTCGCTGCGCCTGCGCCGCCTGAAGGAACTCGAAGAGATCGACTTCGACGATGTTGCAGGTTCCTCGCACACCAAGAAGGAACTGCTCATTCTCCGTCGCGAGAAGGACAAGCTGGAGAAGACCCTCGGCGGTATCCGCGACATGCAGCGGACCCCTTCGGCTGTCTGGATCGTTGATACCAAGAAGGAACACCTCGCCGTCGACGAAGCTCGCAAGCTCGGAATCCCGGTCATCGCGATCCTCGACACCAACTGCGACCCTGACGACGTCAACTACCCGATCCCGGGCAACGACGACGCCATCCGCTCGGTGTCCCTGCTGACCCGCGTGATCGCCGACGCAGTGGCAGAGGGCCTCATCGCCCGCCACTCCTCGGACGACAACAGCGGAGAGAAGAACGTCTCCGCCGTCGAACCGATGCCAGAGTGGGAACGCGAACTGCTCGAGGGCAACGCTCCTGCTTCTGAGGAAGCTGCCGCTCCGGCTGCAGACGCTGCCGAGAAGCCAGCCGCCGATGCCGCTGCTGCCGCTGAAGAAGCAACCGACGAGCCGCCAGTTGAGGCTGCTGCCGAAGCTGCTGACGAGGCAACCGAAGCACCCGCCGCAGAAGCAGCTGCAGACTCCACCGAGTCCAAAGAGTCCTGATTTTCCATAACTCCACCATCCTGAGGAGAAAGAATGGCAAACTACACTGCCGCTGATATCAAGGCATTGCGCGAGAAGACCGGCGCCGGAATGATGGACGTCAAGAAGGCTCTTGACGAAGCTGACGGCGATCAGGCGAAAGCCATCGAGGTCCTCCGTGTGAAGGGTCTCAAGGGCGCCACCAAGCGTGAAGGTCGCTCCACCTCTGACGGTCTCGTGGCTACCCACGTCGAGGGCGGCGTCGGAACGATGATCGAGCTCAACTCGGAGACCGACTTCGTTGCGAAGTCCGATCCCTTCGTTGCACTCGCTGATGAAGTTCTGTCTCTGGCCGTGTCCAGCAACGCCGATTCGGCCGAAGCTGTTCTCGAGTCCACGAAGGACGGCAAGCCCGTCTCGGAGTTCATCACTGAAAGCGGTGCGACTCTGGGTGAGAAGGTTGCCCTTCGTCGCGTTGGACGTCTCGAAGGCGCAAGCGTCGAGTCCTACCTGCACCGCACGAACAAGGACCTGCCACCTCAGGTGGGCGTCCTGCTGGCATACGAAGGTGATGACGCCACTGTCGCACACGACGTCGCCGTGCACATTGCAGCTATGAGCCCGAAGTACTTCTCCCGCGAAGAGGTCCCAGCCGACCTCGTGGAGAACGAACGTCGCATCGCTGAAGACACCGCGAAGAACGAAGGCAAGCCTGAGAAGGCTCTGCCCAAGATCATCGAAGGCCGCGTCAACGGCTTCTTCAAGGAAAACTGCCTGCTCGACCAGGGATTCGCCAAGGATCCCAAGCAGTCCGTGAGCAAGGTCCTCGAAGCTGCCGGCGTCAAGGCCACCGGATTCCTGCGCTTCCGCGTCGGAGCCTGAAACATCATTGACCGCTGAGCGGGTCGTAAACCGACCTGCACAGCAGTCGTCTCGCTTGAGAGTGAACTCATAAGCGGCTGACGGGGTCGGACCATTCGGTCCGGCCCCGTTTTCGCTACACTGGCACCGACGACACATCCGGGCTCCAACCTGCCCAGACGGAAGAAGGACTCTAAATGACATCCACCCCGGTTCACGAATCCAGCTACGCCAGCAGACCAGTCCGCACACACCGCCGCCGCGTGCTCCTCAAACTCTCGGGTGAGGTCTTCGGCGGAGGCAAAATCGGAGTCGATCCCGATGTCGTCGCCGCTGTAGCCAGAGAAGTAGCCCCTACCGTCGAAGAGGTGGAAGTCAGCATCGTCGTCGGAGGCGGAAACTTCTTCCGTGGAGCAGAGCTGTCACAGCGCGGCATGGACCGCACACGCGCCGACTACATGGGCATGCTCGGAACAGTCATGAACTGCCTTGCGCTGCAGGACTTCCTCGAACAGACCGGCGTCGACACCCGGGTGCAGACAGCAATCCCCATGTCGCAGGTCGCCGAGTCCTACATTCCGCGCAGGGCCATGCGCCACATGGAGAAGAACAGGGTCGTCATCTTCGGCGCGGGAGCCGGACTGCCCTACTTCTCCACCGATACCGTCGCCGCTCAGCGGGCGCTGGAAATCCACGCCGACGAAGTCCTCATCGCCAAAAACGGAGTCGACGGCGTCTACACCGCCGACCCGAACATCGACCCCACTGCAGAAAAGATCCGTGAGATCACCTATCAGGAGGCGCTGCAGAAGGGCCTCAAAGTCGTCGACGCAACCGCATTCTCCCTGTGCATGGACAACAAACTTCCGATGCACGTCTTCGGGATGGAAGGCGAAGGCAATCTGCGCAAGGCCATCGTCGGCGACAAGATCGGCACCGTAGTCAAATAGTCTCCAGGGCGCATCGGCCCCGGGCCTACAACGCCTCGAAATGTCTCAGACGAGGTCCAGAACTCTCCCTGGACCAAACGAGTGCGGCATTCGACAGCTATGACCCATAGAATGAACCCAAAGCTCCTATCGACGGAAAGAGTGAGTCGTGATTGAAGAAACACTGGCCGAGGCCAGGGAAAAGATGGACAAAGCCGTGGAATTCACGCAGGAGGACTTCTCGTCCATCCGCACCGGCCGCGCCAATCCCGCACTGTTCGCCGCCATCGAGATCGATTACTACGGTGCACCGACCCCTCTGCAGCAGCTGGCCTCATTCCAGACCCCAGAAGCTCGCACCATCTTGGTGACTCCTTACGATCGTGGAGCACTCGGCGACATCGAGACCGCGCTGCGCAACTCGGACATCGGCGCCAACCCAGCCAACGACGGCAACGTCATCCGCGTCGTGCTCCCGGAACTCACCGAGGAACGCCGCAAGGAATATGTGAAGATCGTCAAGAGCAAGGCTGAAGACGGCAAGGTGTCGATCCGCAACATCCGTCGTCATGCCAAGGAAACCCTTGAGCGCATCAAGAAGGACGGCGACGCCGGTGAAGACGAAGTCGCACGCGGAATCTCCGAACTCGATGACCTGACCAAGGGCAAGGTCGACAATGTCGACAAACTGCTGTCCAAGAAGGAAGCTGAGCTCCTCGAGGTCTGATGATTTCGTTGACCGGGCCAGGCACTCCAGCATCCGATCCGGCTCCCCTCGGGGGGCCGGATCCGGATCCGGTTCCGCATGCAGCGGGGCCTGAGACCCCATTCCCCAGGCGCAGAGACCTGCGCAACTCCGATAAGGACTATTCGCCGGAAGACCCGGCGACGAACCCTGCCGCTGAGTCTGGGCAGGATGTCCCTGAGGTGGCGGAGAAGGACTACGGCAAGGCCGGACGAAATCTGCCGGCTGCGATCGGCATCGGGCTGCTCATCGGCGGCATTGTCCTGGCGTCCCTCATCTTCTTCCCGATCTCCTTCCTCTTCATCATCCTCATCGCCATCGTGGCCGCAATGTGGGAGCTGGCCAATGCGCTGTCCCGGTCGGGGTCACTCGTATCGCGGATACCGACGATGGTGTCGGCGGCATGCATGGTGGTGGCGACGTTCGTCGGTGGACGCGAGGCCCTGTGGGTGACCTTCGCCGCCAGTGCCGGCGCCGTCATGCTCTTCACCATGGTCGAGCGCCGTAAGAACGCGGTCAAAGACGTTTCGCTGTCCCTGTTCGCACTGACCTACGTGGGCCTCATGGCCTGCTTCGTCGTGTACCTGCTGACCCAACCCGACGGCAACTTCTACGTCATCCTGTTCTTGGCCAGCGTGGTCGCCTCTGACACCGGCGGCTACGTCTTCGGCGTCCTCTGGGGCAAACACCCGATCGCACCGAGAATCTCCCCGAAGAAATCCTGGGAAGGTTACATCGGTTCGGTGGTCTTCGCCGCCGCGGTCGCCACCATCCTCGCTCTGACTCTCTTCGACGCTCCGTTCTGGACCGGTCTGGTCATAGGTGTCGTCATCCCAGCCTTCGCCACCCTCGGCGACTTCAGCGAATCGATGATCAAACGCGACCTCGACCTCAAAGACATGGGGACTCTGCTGCCCGGGCACGGCGGCGTCATGGACCGACTCGATTCGATCCTGCCCACCGCACCGGTGGCCCTCGTGATGTTCACGGTCCTGCCCGGCTACCTCTGATCCACACTGATCCGCCTCGCACCTGCAATTGGATAGCCGTCAATCGCGGGCATCTGCATGACCGCGAACCGCGGGTATCCACCCAGCCCTCAATCGCCGGTGACAGCCTCTTATCGGGCGTGGCGGCACACACACTCCAAGACATTTGCTCTCATGAGACAATGGACGTGTGAGTTCTCAAGCAGGTAACAGGCAGACACGGCCCGTCGTCGAACACGCAGACGGCACGACATCGAAGACGCCGACGCGTGACGGCCGTCCGCTGCTTAATTTCAAATCTCCACGAGCCAGCCAGCCAAAGCAGCATCTGGCCGATATGACGATGGACGAACGCATCGACGCGGTCAAAGAGATGGGACTGCCCGCCTTCCGCGCCAAGCAGATCTCCACTCACTACTTCACGCACTATCAGACCGATGTCGAGTCCATGACGGACCTGCCGAAGGACCTGCGTGCCGACCTGCAGGAACGATTCTTCCCCCACCTCCTGACCGAGGTTCGTCGCCTGCGCACCGCCAACGGCGACACAATCAAGTTCCTGTGGCGCCTCTATGACGGAGCACTCGTCGAATCGGTGCTCATGCGCTACCGCAACCGAGTCACACTCTGTGTTTCAAGCCAGTGCGGTTGTGGAATGAACTGTCCCTTCTGCGCAACAGGACAGCAGGGACTGACACGCAATATGTCTGCGGCCGAGATCGTCGAACAGGTCATCCGCGCCAACCAGGTCATCGCTGACGGCGAACTCGCACCGGCACCCTCGGGGGACATGCCAGCCGACGGCGAGACGGCCCTCGGTGCCGAAGCAGACGATGACCAGGGCGAATCACCAGAGGCAATGGTCGACGCATCGGACTCGACCACCTCGGCGACGGGACCCGAACGCGTCTCCAACATCGTGTTCATGGGAATGGGCGAACCCTTGGCCAACTACAAACGCGTGATGAACGCGGTGCGCCGGTTCGTCGAACCAGCGCCGCAGGGACTGGGAATGTCGGCCCGTCGCATCACCATCTCCACGGTCGGTCTGGTCCCAGGTATCAACAAGCTGGCGGCCGAGGAGATTCCGGTCACCTTCGCACTCAGCCTCCACGCACCCGATGACGAACTGCGCGATGAGATGATCCCGGTCAACACCCGGTGGAAGGCCGATGAGGCCATCGATGCCGCGTACAACTACTACCAGGTGACAGGACGTCGGGTGAGCATCGAATACGCCCTCATCAAGGATATGAACGATCACCCCTGGCGTGCGGAACTGCTGGCGAAGAAGCTCAATGCTCGTGGTCGCGGTTGGGTCCACGTCAACCCCATCCCGCTCAACCCGACGCCCGGGTCCGTGTGGACCGCCTCCGACCCGGAGGTGGCCGACGAATTCGTGCGCAGGCTCATCGACCAGGGCATTCCCACGACCATCCGCGATACCCGCGGTTCGGACATCGATGGGGCCTGCGGACAGCTCGCCGCCGCCGACTGAGACGTCGCGAACACGCATTTTCCGCGTCCGCCATTTATCATGGTGGAAATGACCCATACGCACGATTCGCTTCTGGAGGCAACATGGCGGACACGACTTTCCCCCGAATGTCCGGATGGAAGAACGGCTACGACCCGAAACAGGTCGACAGCTTCTTCAAACGTGCGCGCGAATCCTTCGAACGCCCCACTCCGCAGCCCGGTGACCTCGACTCACGCGCGGTGCGCACAGTCGGCTTCGATCTGGTGCGAAAGGGATACCACGTTGCCGTCGTCGATGCTGCGCTCGATCGTCTCGAAGACGCCTTCGCCAAACAGGCACGTGACCGGCTCATCGCACAGTCGGGCCAAGATGCTTGGGTCTCCGAACTGACACGTGTGGCCTCGTCTCTGCGAGGACGCTTGGTCCGCGAACCGGGCGAGCACTTCGACAACCCGGCCCCGGGAGTCATCGGCTACGACATCGACCAGGTCGATGACATGTGCGAGAAGGTCAACGCCTACTTCACGGAAGGTGTGGCGATGAGCGTTGACCAGGTCCGCCGCGTCCTGTTCAAAACGGCCAAGGGCAACAAAGCCTACGACGAAGACCAAGTCGATGCGTTCATCGACCGTGTCGTCGAAGTGATGGCCTCCGTTGACTGACTTCCACTACTTCGAAGCACCCACAGACACCTCACCCGGAACGCTTAACCCGGTGTTCGAGCTGCTCGATTTCCCGATCGTCATGGGCGGTGCCGATGACATCGTCCTCACCGGTCCGACCCCGGACAAGCCGATGGTCGATGGCCGTGAAGTCAGCGACCCACGGCTGATCAAGGCACTGTCGAAGCCTGTGGAGCTCGATCGCGCCGAGGTGTTGGACCGGAGTGCGAAACTCGGCGGCATCCTCCATGCCATGGGCATCATCGGCACAGAGAACGCTCGAGTCGTCATCGCCGAGGATGTTCCACCGATCTCGCGGAGGCTGAGCATCCTCGGCGCCGTGCGCATCGGAGCCAGCGTCGACGTTCGTTCCGGCGCGGCATCGACCGATGCCCCGTTTGCCAGCGCGTCGTCTGCGGACTCTTCCTCAACTGATGGTGGGGGCGAGGGCCTCACCACGGTTCTCGTGCACACGATCGACGCTGCCCCGATCGAATCGGGACGAGCCTCGGTCAAGGTCATCCGCTCCCAATTCGAAGGAGTCGGCATCACCGTCGCGGGGGAGACCGCGAATATCGACCAAGCGATGCGGGACTCGCGAGTCGAACCTGCCGCAGTGGTCGCATTGGTACCGAGCCGCCCGCTGATCGTCACCGAGGAGAAAGTGCTCGATGCGCAATCGAGCTTGGAATGGCTGGCTCAGGAGACCCTAGCTGAGGCCTGACGCCTCCGACCCAGAAGGGTCCGAGTCCGACCCAGACGGGCCCGAGCAGATGGACCCGCCGAAGGTGGTGGCCCGACTGCGAGAGGCAGGGTGTGTCTTCGCTGAAGATGAAGCGCGGATCCTGATGGAAGCGGCGCAGGGCTCCGTTTCTGACCAGGAATCCTCTTTGACCGAACTCATAGCTCGCCGCGTCGCGGGCGAGCCTCTCGAGCAGATCGTCGGATGGGTCGAATTCGCGGGGCAGAGACTCCCCGTTGTTCCTGGCGTGTTCGTGCCTCGGCAGCGGACCGCGTTGCTGGCGGAACGGTCGATCCTTGCAGTTCAGGCTGCAACGGATACTGTGCAGACCACAGGGAGTGCTGTGCAGGCCGCAAATGCTGTTCGTGATGTAACCGATGCGACGGAAAACGGACGTCCGGCCCGATTCCTCGAAGCCTTCTGCGGGGTGGGAGCTGTCGCCACCACAGTGGCCTCGGCTATCCCGGGTACGCAGATCCATCTCGGCGATCATGACGAAACAGCACTGAGGTGGGCACAGGACAATGTCGGACCCTGCGCTCAGGCTCACTTGCTTGACTGTCTGGTGGGATTGCCACAGGCCCTGAGTGGTAGCTTCGACGTCATTTCCGCGGTGCCGCCTTATGTGCCAGATTCTGCTGCCCAATTCCTTCCCCGTGAGGCAAGTGAGCACGAGCCGGCGACAGCACTGTTCGGGGGAGTCGATGGGCTCGACCTGGTTCGTCGCCTTGTCAGCGAATCTCGTGAGTGGCTGGCACCAGGCGGGGTGGTGCTCATCGAACTCGGCGCCGCACAATATACGAACGCTGCTGAATTCGCGGAGGCACAGGGATTCACCGCCACCAGCACGCTCGGCGAAGACGAACAGTCCGTGGTACTCGAGCTGCAGCTGAATGAAAGACGCAACCCGATGAATGAGAACAACCGCTGGCCAGAGGTGGCGCGGTCGTGCACTGATGCACGACGTAGACACTTCTGGCCAGCGGTTGTCGGCTGAACTCAGACCCCGCAGGGATCAGTTCGCGAAGGCGTTGATCCCGGTGAGGCTGCGGCCCAGTGTGAGCTGGTGAACCTCGTGGGTGCCCTCGTAGGTGAGCACGGTCTCGAGGTTGACGGCGTGGCGCAATGGTGGGTATTCGCTGGTGATGCCCGAACCGCCGAACAGTGCGCGCAAGTCACGGCAGACGTTCATCGCGGTGTCGACATTGACCATCTTGCCCAGGCTGATCTGTTCGGGACGCACACCCTTCTCCGAGTCCTTGAGCTTACCAAGGTGGGCGGCGAGCAGTGTGATCTGCGAGTACTGGCCGAAGGCCTTCGCAAGCTTCTGCTGGCTGATCTGGAACGAGGACAGCGGACGGTCGAACTGAACGCGGGTGCCGGTGTACTCCAGTGCGGACTGGAGCGCGTCACGCGCGGCACCGGTGACTCCGAAGACGATTCCGTAGCGGGCCTCGGACAGGCAGGACAGGGGGCCCTTCAGACCCTTGGCCTCGGGCAGCATGGCGTCTTCGGGCAGGCGCACGTTATCGAGGACGATCTCACCGGTGATCGAGGCACGCAGAGAGATCTTGCGGTGGATCTCAGGAGTCTGGACACCCTCGGTGTCGCTGGGGACGACGAATCCGCGGACAACGGGCTTGCCCTTGGAGTCGGTTTCCTCGGTTTTTGCCCAGACGACCATGACGTCGGAGACGGGGGAGTTCGTGATCCACATCTTCGCCCCGTTGAGGATCCAGTCGGATCCGTCCTTCTTCGCGGTCGTCTTCATGCCCGATGGGTCGGAGCCGACGTCGGGTTCGGTCAGGCCGAAGCAGCCGATGGCCTTGCCGGCAGCCATCTTCGGAAGCCATTCCTCCTTCTGCGCTTCGGAGCCGAAGTGGTGGATGGCGAACATGGCCAATGATCCCTGGACCGACACGAGTGAACGCAGACCCGAGTCCACGGCTTCGAGCTCACGGCAGGCCAGACCGTACTGGGTGGCGGTGGATCCTCCGCAGCCGTAGCCGTCGAGGTGCATGCCGAGGAGCCCGAGTTCGCCGAGTCCCTCTGCGAGCTCCCGAGCGGGGATTGTGGCGTCGAGGAAGTAGTCGCCGATCTTCTCGCGAACGTTCTCATCAAGCCATTTCTTCACGATCGACGCGAACTCGAGGTCATCTTCCTCGAAGACCGAATCCAGTCCCAGGATGTCGTCGGGGCTCAGCGTTGCACTCATGTAAACCTCTCTCACCATAGATTCGCATTGCATATCTCACGTCGCCGATGATGACAATGTCGAGTCATTTCTCAGAGAACTTTGGCATTATCGGTAGGCGTGAGCAAACGTAGAATCATTGTAGTCGGCTCGACCGGTTCGGTCGGCACCCAGGCCCTCGATGTCCTGGAAGAGAACGCAGCGGATTTCGAGGTCATCGGCCTCGCCGCTGGAACCCAGCTCGATGCTTTGGTGGTCCAGGCGCTCGATTTCTCGGTCCCCGTCATCGGTCTCACCAGCCCACCTGAGGGCGGCCCAGATGAGATCCGGAAGAGGCTGGAGCAGGCTGCTGGTCAACGAGGCATCAGTGATCCTGTCCGTGAGATCCATGTGGGCCCCGATGCCGCCGAGGTGGTCGCCGGTGCCGCTGCCGACATCGTTCTCAATGCGGTGACCGGAGCAGCCGGGCTCGGCGCGACCCTGGCCGCGCTCAAGCGCGGCACCGATGTGGCGCTGGCGAACAAGGAGTCACTCATCATCGGCGGCACGATCGTCCTCGATGCCGCGGCCCGCACCGGAGCGGCACTGATTCCTGTGGACAGCGAGCACTCGGCGATCGCCCAGGCCCTGCGTTCAGGCACCCACGGTGAGGTCAGCAAACTCGTCATCACCGCTTCCGGTGGACCCTTCCGCGGCATGACCCGGGACGCGCTGCGACGTGTCACCCCGGCTCAGGCACTCAAACATCCCACCTGGTCGATGGGGTCGATGATCACCATAAACTCGGCGACACTGGTGAATAAGGGCCTCGAAGTCATCGAGGCCCACCTGCTCTTCGATATCGACTTCGACAACATCGAAGTCGTCGTCCACCCGCAGTCCCAGATCCATTCGATGGTCGAATTCAGCGATGCCTCGACGATCGCGCAGATCTCACCGCCGGACATGCGACTGCCCATCGCCTACGCGCTGGGCACTCAGTCCGACGGTCAGACCCGTCGACTGGCGTCTGGAGCGGTGGCGAACAACTGGGGACAGCCGATGCACTGGTCATTCGAACCCGTGAACCACATCGCCTTCCCCGCCTTGGGCCTGGCCGTTGAAGCCGGACGGAAGCGGAAGAGCTTCCCCGCAGTCTTCAACGCCGCCAATGAGGTTCTCGTCGAAGCCTTCGTGGGTGGTGAGATCCCATTCACCGGAATCGACAAGGGCATCGAACGGGCCCTGCAGGCCCACCAGCCGGCAGCCGAGCACACGGTCGAGACGGTCCTCGCCGCCGACGCCTGGGCTCGAGAATTCGCCCGCCAGGACCTGGCGGAGCAGGTGGCAGAGGCCGCACCCGGCGCACCGGCTGCACAGTCCGCACCGGGCACGAGCCTCGGCGGTTCCTGATATGACGGTTCTCCTCTACATCGTCGGGATCGTCCTGTTCCTGATCGGAATCTCGATTTCGATCGGTCTGCACGAGCTGGGCCACCTGACGCCGGCGAAGAAGTTCGGTGTCAAGGTCACCCACTACATGGTCGGCTTCGGCCCGACCGTGTTCTCCTTCCGCCGCGGCGAGACGGAATACGGAATCAAGGCGTTTCCCTTGGGCGGATTCATCGCCATGCCGGGAATGTACCCGCCCCTCAAAGCGACAACGCGACGGGCAGGGACTGCTTCCGGAGAGGATGCCCAGCACGCAACTGACGCGGCCGGAAGCGATCACCTCGGCGACGTCGCGACCGAGACTGCTGGCCGCCCGCGCAGGCAGCGGCGCGGTCGCCTGTTCGAGAACACGATGGCCGATGCCCGGGACTTCTCGAACCAGGAGATCGATCCGAGGGAGGAGCACCGGACGTTCTACGCTCTGAACGTCCCCAAACGCCTCGTCGTGATGTTCTCCGGACCTCTGGTCAACCTCGTCCTCGGAATCATCATCATGGCGATCTCGCTCATCGGCATCGGGATCACGACCCCGACGACCACCGTGCAGACCGTCGTCGAATGTGCGGTTCCGGCCTCCGAAGCGGCGCAGCGTCCCGCGGACCAGAGGAAGAGCTGCCAGGACGATGATCCGCTGACTCCCGCGTGGGAAGCCGGAATCAAACCAGGCGATGACATCACCTCGGTCGCCGGCGTCTCCACCGACAGCTGGGACGAACTCTCCAGCGTCATCAAAGATCATGCCGGTGAGCGAGTCGACGTGTCGTTCACCCGGGACGGTCACTCGCAGTCCGTGAACGTTCCGATCATCGCGCATGAGAGCGCCCGCGTCGACGACAGTGGAAAGCCCATGATGAACGCCGACGGCACACCTCAGACGGTGACGGAGGGATTCTTCGGCGTCGGACCGGTCCAGGAGCGCCAGCCGCTGCCGCTGAACGAATTCCCCGGCGCAGTCTGGGACCAGGTCAGCGGTGTCTTCCACGCGATCGTGACCCTGCCCGTCAAACTCATCGACATCGCCGAGGTGGCCACCGGTTCGAAGGAACGCGACGCCGAGGGGCTGGTCGGGATGGTCGGAGTCGGGCGCATCGCCGGTGAGATCGTGTCGACGGACAAGTTCCAGATCATGGACAAGGCGCAGCTGGGGCTGGGAATGCTGGGATCACTCAACATCTTCCTGTTCGCGTTCAACATGATCCCGCTGCTCCCGCTCGACGGCGGACACATCGCAGTGGGCCTCTACGAAGGGGCGCGCCGCCAGATCAACAAATTCCGTGGGCGCGGCAAGATCGGGCCCTTCGACACAGCCCGACTGCTGCCGCTGACCTACGTCGTCATCGCGCTGATGCTGTGCATGACGGCGCTGCTCGTCTACGTCGACCTCGTCAAACCCGTCACGTTAGACGCGATCTTCAACTCCGGATAGCCGGAGGGCCGACCCCGGGCGGCGGGACAGCGAGGGAGAAGTCTGCCCGCAATGCCCGGCGGGAGCGGTGTTCAGCTGCTCAGTGAGATCGTCTGCACCTCGCCGAGGTGGTCCAAGCTCACCGTGATCGTCGGTGACGTCTGTGCCGGGTTCGTCTCGCCGCCGGCCTGCCCGCCCGGAACCGTCACCGTCCCCTTCAGCGGAGTCGTCATGGTGACGTTCTCGGCGCTGAAGGCCCGAGTGAGCTGCTGCTCTTCTCTCCACGCCGCGAAACGCTCACCACGTTCTGCGCGAGGCTCATCGAGGTCCATGTTCACGGTGAAGAGTTCCTCGGCGACCGTATCGTCGAAATCGATGACCAGGTTCGCTGCGCGCAGCACGGTCTCTGCCTGTTCGGGTGCGGCGGCGTGGTGAGGTGACGGCACCGCGGTGGCCCTGCGGGTGAGCTGCAGACCGGGATTGCCCGTTGCCGCGGCCCAACCGGCGTCGATGGCGTCCCGGACGGTGCTTTCGGCCGGGTAGTAGGTTGTGTTGCCGAACACGACGATGCTCAGGCCCAGATCCGGGAACCAGCGCATGTGCGAGCCGTATCCGGGATAGCCCCCGGAATGGCAGGCGACACGACCGAAGCGGGAGTCCAGGCGCGGCTGCAGACCGAAACCGTAGTTCACGGATTCCGTGTGGTGCTCGCTGTGCTGAACTTCGATGAGGCGATGCGCCTGCTGATTGTCGTTCAGGATCCGCGGCAGCGCCTCAGGCGCATAGGCGTCGATGTTCTCAAGGGCGTCCATATGGGCATCCATCCAGGTCCCGATGTCGTTGACCGTGGAGATGACTCCGCCGATGGGGGAGAAGGCACCGGGGCCGGTGAGTTCGGCAGGGTGGCCGCCGCCGTTGCGGTCGATGCGGATGCCGGGCATCAGGTCTGGGAAGTCGGCGATGTCGAAACCGGTGCGAGTCAGACCCGCGGGTTCAAGCACCTCGGTGGTCACGAGGTCGATGAACGGCCTCCCGGTCACTGCCTCGGCGACGAGTCCGAGGAGTGCATAGCCGAGATTGGAGTATTCGTAGCCGGTGTCTGCCGGGCCGATGGGGATGGCTCCGGCCTTGAGATAGTCGACGAGCTCGGTCTTCGTCATCGACTCCACCCGATCGGCCCAGGGGTCGTCCTTGGTGAACCCGGTGCCCATCGTCAGTGCCTGCCGGCACGTGCGGTCGGCGATCGATGTGTCGGCGATATCGGGGATGAGCTGGCCCAGGGGCCGATCGAGATCCAAGCCCTTGGATGTGAGGTGGCCCATGAGCGCCGCGGTGAATGACTTCGTCATCGACGCGATCCGGTAGGGAACGTCGCCCTGGGCAACGGTCCCGGTCTCACCTCGGCGAAAGACACCCCACGCCAATGTGCCGCCCTGGTCTGCCAGGGAATCGGCTGCAGCTTCAAGGCGGCCGATGATGGCCTGGGTATCGGGGTGGGTGAAGGGCACAGAATCGCCTCGGCGCACAGGCATCTCCTCTGATCTGATCCTCGGATCGGACGGCAAGTTTCCTTCACAATACCTGCGAAATGATGCTGTGGTGAGCGATCACACCGTGGTCGACGAGCCCGGACACAGTTTGAAGTCCTACAATATGAATGACTCGAACGATCAGTCTGGTCCCCAGTCTTCAATGAAGGGAATGTCTTCGTGACATCGGTCAATCTCGGAATGCCTGCCCCACCACCTCCTGTGCTCTCGCCGCGACGGAAGACGCGACAGATCCAGGTCGGAAAGGTCGGCGTCGGTTCCGATTTCCCTGTCAGTGTCCAGTCGATGACGACGACGCAGACCACTGACATCAACGGGACTCTGCAGCAGATCGCCGAACTCACTGCCGCAGGCTGCGACATTGTGCGGGTGGCCTGCCCCTCACCCGATGACGCTGCCGCTTTGCCGATCATCGCGCAGAAGTCGCAGATCCCGGTCATCGCCGACATCCACTTCCAGCCGAAGTACGTCTACGCCGCGATCGACGCCGGCTGCGGCGCTGTCCGCGTCAATCCCGGAAACATCCGTAAATTCGACGATCAGGTCAAGCAGATCGCGAAGGCGGCAAATGACGCCGGAACCTCGATCAGGATCGGTGTCAACGCCGGATCCCTGGACAAGCGGATTATGGAGAAATACGGCAAAGCCACTCCGGAGGCGCTCGTCGAGTCCGCCGTGTGGGAGGCCTCGCTGTTCGAAGAACACGACTTCCACGACTTCAAGATCTCTGTGAAGCACAACGACCCCGTGGTCATGGTCCGCGCCTACGAGCTGCTCGCCGAACGCGGCGACTGGCCCCTGCACCTGGGCGTCACCGAGGCTGGGCCTGCCTTTCAGGGCACAATCAAGTCCGCGACCGCCTTCGGCACACTGCTGTCGCAGGGCATCGGCGACACGATTCGCGTCTCCCTCTCTGCCCCACCGGTGGAGGAGATCAAGGTCGGCAACCAGATTCTGGAGAGCCTCAACCTCAAACCTCGCAAACTCGAGATCGTCTCCTGCCCCTCCTGCGGACGCGCCCAGGTCGACGTCTACACCCTCGCGGACAAGGTCACTGCCGGTCTCGAAGGCATGGAGGTTCCTCTGCGTGTGGCTGTCATGGGCTGTGTCGTCAACGGTCCCGGTGAGGCCCGTGAAGCCGACCTCGGTGTGGCCAGCGGCAACGGCAAGGGCCAGATCTTCGTCAAGGGTGAGGTCATCAAGACCGTGCCCGAGGACATGATCGTCGAGACTCTCATCGAAGAAGCCAATCGCATCGCAGCTGAGTCCGACATCCCGTCCGGGTCGCCCGACGTCGTCGTCGGCTGAGCCCAGTCCTGGCGGAGAAATTTCCCGGTGTATGAGGATCTGATCAAGGAGGCGCTCTCGTGCTGAGAGTCGTTCGGCTGGGACATCAGCACACTGACTGGCTGAAGGATCTGCTCGCACGCAACCCGTGTGAGAACGTCTACCTCATCGCGCTGCTCGAAGTCACCGGCACAGCTCAGATGGGGTCCCCGGCAGGTACCCTGCTGGGAGTCTTCAACGGCGATCGTCCGGTCGCAGCCTACTGGGTGGGCGGCAACATCATCCCCGTCGCTGCGACCCCAGGCACCAACCAGGTGCTTGCGGAGAAGCTCAACGCCGATGGGCGCTACTCCTGTTCACTCATCGGCGCCCGCGACATCATCCTCGATCTGCACAGCCGCCTGAACTGGGGGCGTCCCCGCGGGGTCCGTGACCGCCAGCCGCTGTTGGCCATCAGCTCCGACCCGTTGATCGAACCCGACGAGGCCGTCAACTTGGTCACGGTGGAGCAGCTGCCCGCAGTGTTCTCTGCCAGCGTGGACATGTTCACCAACGAGGTGGGCTTCTCTCCCGTCGAGGGCGGCCAGGCGAGCTACCTGGCCCGAGTCCGCAACATCATTCGGGGTAAGAACTGCTTTGCACGCATCTCCGAGACTCTGCCTCAGGGCGGTGCGGTCAGACGCTGGCCGGCGACGGAGCAGGCCGAGCAGGTGCTGTTCAAGGCAGACATCGGCATCCGGGCACCGCGCATCGTTCAGGTTCAGGGCGTCTGGGTCCATCCCGACGTTCGCCAGCAGGGCCTGGGCGCTGCCGGAATGGCGGCCGTCGTCGCGCAGACTCGAGCCGCGGGGCATACCACTGTGAGCCTCTATGCCAATGATTACAACGAGGTGGCCCTGCGCATGTACACACGCGTCGGGTTCGAACAGGTCGGCACCTTCGCCACCGTCATGTTCTGACCGGCCTCACGCCGGCGGCGAATGGTTGTGGGCCAGCGGCGCGGCCAGCGGCAGCCTCAGGAGTCTCGGCGATCCCAGTTTCGGGGTTTGGCCATGTCGCCCAGAAACTTCTCCATCTCCCGACGGTCCTTCTTCGTCGGCCGTCCCAATCCTTTGTCTCGGCGGGGGACGAATCCGCGCAGAGCAGGATCCGGCGGCGGAGTGAGGTCTTCGTAGCACTGCACAGCGATCGAGGCCTGCGGCCGAGTGGGGATGAAGCCGGTGATCTTCCAGATGAATTCGGTGCTGGCTTTGCGCACGCGCACCTCCTGGCCGATGGAGACCTTCTGCGCTGCCTTGACACGCTGACCATCGACCTGGACGTGTCCGCCGCGGCAGGCCTGAGTCGCCAGGTTCCGGGTCTTGAACATCCTGGTCGTCCACAGCCAGACGTCGACACGAACGTGCTTGCCGGGCGAACGGTCAATCTCCACAGTCGGCCTCCATCACATCAGCGTTCAACACATCAGAGTCCATTATCGTCGGTGCCCGCGCTCGGTGCGGGGACGTCTGCATCGCGACGCAGCGCGATCTCGGAGCGGCGGGTGAATGTCTGGGCGGGGCGACCGCGCCCCTGGGACACAGCTTGCCCAGTCGGTGCCAGCAGCGGAAGCATCGTGCGGCGAAAGGTGTCTGCCTGCAGATCCTCGCCGGAAACGACCTCGTGCAGTTCGCGCAGCTGTCGCAGCGAGAATTCCTTCGGCAACAGCCCGAACGGGTCGGGTGTGCGCTCATGCAGGGCACGCAGTCGGTGCACCGCCACTCGGACGATCTCCTGATGCTCGGCGCTGAGCTCACGCACCGAATGCACAGGAGCCAGCTTTCTCCGTCGGGCATCCTTCGGGTCAGGCTCTGTCTCCGGGGTACTCGCGTCACCGAATCCGACATCGTTCGTCGACAGCACGTCGAGGTGTGCCACCGAGATCACCCACCCGCGATCATCACGATCGGGCTGGTCGAAGACATGGAGCTGAACTGGGGCACGGTCGACAAGCCGCGCCTTTTCGTGCAGACATCGGGCAACAGCCTCGGCGAGTCGCTCCTGGGGGCGCAGAATCGACCCCGGCAGCTGCCACACGCCATCGCCGGAATGAGTGAGGAGCACGTGCAGGCCACGCCGAGGGACGGGGCAGAGGACCGCGGTGTCGACCGCGACCGAGGGCCGCGGGAACTGCGTCAGTTGAGTGGAATCAGGCATGCTCTTCGTATCGGTCAGGGAGTCGGTGGGACAGCGAATCGGCCTGAATCGTTCAGGCCCTGGTGGACGTCTGTGCCCACCAGTCTAATTCGCTTCCCCCACCACGCGAATCCACCCGCTGACTGCCGCCTTCCAACCACGCGAGCGATCGGTTTTGTCCCATAATTGCCGTGTGGATACTCGCGTGCGATAGTGTTCGATCTGAGTCTTGACAAGTTGAGGAGTATCACCCATGGCCCTGCGCATGTCGTCCCTGTTTGTGCGAACCCAGAAGGAGGACCCGGTCGGTGCCGAGGTCGCCAGCCACAAACTTCTGCACCGTGCGGGCTACATCCGCCGATCGGCCCCGGGGATCTACACGTGGCTGCCGCTGGGACTGAAGGTCTTGGGCAAGATCGAAGCCATCGTGCGCGAAGAGATGGCCGAAGCCGGATCACAGGAAGTCCATTTCCCCGGTCTGCTGCCCGCCGACCCGTACCGGAAGTCCGGCCGCTGGGAAGCCTTCGGACCCGACCTGTTCCACCTCAAGGACCGCAGGGACAACGACTACATTCTGGCACCCACACACGAAGAGGTCTTCACCCTCCTCGTCAAGGACCTGTACTCCTCCTATAAGGACCTCCCGCTCTCGATCTACCAGGTCCAGACCAAATACCGTGATGAGGCCAGGCCCCGCGCGGGTCTGCTGCGCGGACGCGAATTCATCATGAAAGACGCCTACTCCTTCGACATCGACGACGCCGGACTCGACGCCTCCTACGAAGCCATGCGCGTGGCCTACCTGCGCGCCTTCGCCCGCCTCGGCCTGCCCTGCCTGCCCGTCAAAGCCACACCCGGCGCCATGGGCGGCTCCGGCACCGAGGAATTCATCTACCCCTCCGAGGTCGGTGAAGACACCTTCGTGCGCTCACCCGGCGGATACGCCGCGAACGTCGAGGCAGTGACCTCGATCGTGCCCGAGGCGATCCCGTTCGAAGACTCACCCGCAGCCCACGTCGAGGACACCCCAGACACCCCCACGATCGAGTCCCTCGTGGCCGCAGCGAACGCCGATCACCCTCGCGAGGACCGCGAGTGGATCGCAGCAGACACACTCAAGAACGTCGTCTGCGCCGTCACCCACCCCGACGGCACCCGCGAGATCATCGTCATCGGCCTTCCCGGAGACCGCGACGTCGACCTGGACCGCGCTGCCGGAACCGGAATGCTCGGCAACGGCGAAGTCGATCTCGAGGCCGCCACCAGCGAAGATCTCGCCGCCCACCCGGAGCTCATCAAGGGCTACATCGGACCAGGCCTCGACCTCGACAACCAGGTGCTTGGACTCGAGGGCACCTCGAAGGTCCGCTATCTCCTCGATCCTCGCGTCGTCGAGGGCACCCGGTGGATCACCGGCGCCAACGAGCCCGGCCGCCACGTCTTCGATCTCGTCGCCGGTCGCGACTTCACCTCCGACGGCACCATCGAGGCCGCCGAGGTGGTCCTCGGTGACCCCGCGCCCGACGGTTCTGGCCCGCTCGAGTTGGCCCGTGGCGTTGAGATCGGTCAGATCTTCAAACTGGGCCGCAAGTACGCCGAGTCCCTTGATCTCAAGGTCCTGGACCAGAACGGCAAGGCCACTACCGTGACTATGGGCTCCTACGGCCTCGGCGTCACCCGTGTCATGGCCTGCATCGCGGAGGAATACCACAGCGAAGGCGGTCTCCTCTGGCCCCAGCACCTGGCCCCGGCCGATGTGCACATCATCGCCGCAGGCAAGGGCGAAGAGATCGCCGAGGCGGCCGAGAAGCTGACATCCGAGCTCGAATCAGAGGGCGTCACCGTCCTCCTCGACGACCGCCTCAAGGTCTCACCCGGCTTCAAGTTCGCTGATGCTGAACTCATCGGCATCCCGACCGTGATCGTCGTCGGTCGCGGCCTGGCCGATGGAGTGGTCGAAGTCCGCAACCGTCTGGCCGATGAGAAGCAGGAGCAGCCCGTCGCCGAGGTGGTCGCCTCCACCGTGGCCACGATCCGCGCCGCCTACGCCGCGGCTGCTTCCGCGGCAGACGCTGCGATCGCGGAAACATCTGAACGTTGAGCCGACCCAGGTGATGGAAACCCTCACCGCCGGCATCGATGTCACCCTCGGGATGCTCCTGTGGCTGTTGGCCGCGGGCGTACTGGCCGGGTGGATCGATGCCGTAGTCGGCGGCGGCGGTCTGATCCAGCTGCCGGCGCTGCTGCTGGTGCCCGGCATGACACCGGTCCAGGCGGTGGCCACGAACAAGGTGGGATCGATCGCGGGGACAACCGCCTCGGCGGTGACCTATCTGCGCAAGATCACGCCGGACAGATCGGCGACGATCCCTGCCGCCGCCACGGCGTTCCTCGGTGCCGTCCTCGGCGCCAAACTCGCGACCCTGGTCCCCGGTGAACTCTTCACACCGATCATCCTGGTCGCGCTCATCGGGGTCGGACTCTTCACGGTCCTCAACCCCAGCCTCGGCGCCGATGCGACCCTGCGGTTCGGGGAGTCCTCGAAACGCCATCATGGGCTGTCATGGCTGATCGGACTCACGATCGGCGTCTACGACGGCGTGCTCGGCCCGGGCACCGGTTCCTTCCTCGTCATCGCGTTCGTCACGGTCATCGGGTTCTCATTCCTCCAGGCCTCGGCCACAGCGAAGGTCATCAACTGGGCGACGAACTTCGGAGCCCTCGTCTTCTTCATCCCCGACGGCCAAGTCGTGTGGGCGCTCGGCCTCGTCGTGGCAGTGGGCAACGTGCTCGGCGGAATCTTCGGTGCGCGCACGGCCTTGAAGAAGGGATCCGGCTTCGTCCGCGTCGTCTTCGTCATCGTGGTCTCCGCGATGATCCTCAAACTCGGCTACGACGTGATCTCCGGCCTCATTCACTGACTGACACCATCGCTAAACCTCCCCGACGTCACTAAACGACCCCGGCGCCGGGTGCCATCAGCGACGTCGGGGAGGTTTAGGGGAGTGTTCAGCCGATGGGTTTGAGTGCGTGGGCGTTGACGCCGGCGACGTCGGCACCGGACAGGGCACGCGCCACCCACAAGGACCGTGCGGCATCGGCCAAGGCCCCGGTCGAACCGCTGCGAGCAGACCTGAGATACCAGAACATGTTCGTGACCTCCCGCGCGACGGCGGAACCCATTCCGTACTGTGGGTCCATGCCTGCGCACAGTGCGAGGTCGGTGGCGAAGCCGCGCAGCCACGCGGCCTGGGCCTGCGGATGCTGGGACGGGATCTCCACGAGACGATTCCACAGCACCGGCGCCAAGGTGTAGGCGGTCGGGCCCGACAGCGGCTGCGGGTCGATGGCCTTCCACGTGGAGATGCCGGCGGCATCGGGGTTGCCGGCGAGGATGTTGTAGTAATGCAGATCGGCGTGGATGAGCCAATTCTCCTCTGAAGCGGCCAGCGTCTGCATCCAATTGCGCGCGAACGAGAGCAGAAGCGAATCACCGGGACCTGCCTCTGACCAGCCGCTGAGCAGACCGGCATCAGCATCGAAGGTGCTCAACCAGCCTGCCGCCACATCCTGGACCCGCAGAAAGTCGGAATCCGCGGGAATCTCGAGCGACCTCTGCAGGGCACCCCAGACCGGAGGCACATCGGCCAGAGGAAGCACAGACAGATTGTCCTTGGTCCGCAACCGCTCCTGCAGCGTTACCCGGAAGCTGTGATCGTCCCTGACCACCCGGACGGCGCCGTGCCCGTTCCACATCTTCAACGCCCGCAGGGCCTGCGCATGCGCGGCAGTGTGCGCCGAGGTGGGGGCGGCGAACCGCAGCACCCCCTGGTAGTGCTCCTGGGTCAGGACCGGGATGACGAGGCTCTCGCAACCGGCCCAGGGAGAGCCGGGGACATCGTCGAAGCTCAGCTTCCAGCGATCGGCGAGCTCAGTGGCCATGAAATCCAATGCGGCGACCCAGGAGGTGGTGCGGAATTCGCCGATGATGTCGCGAGTGGCGTTGAACAGGACCGGTGGCACCTTCATTTCTGTGCCTCCGCGGTTCCCGAGTCCTCGGAATAGGAGTAACGCAGCACCTGGGGGCTGGCGAAGACCATGCGGGCTTGTGCCGACTCCCACAGTCGCAGAGCGGCTCGTGTGTCGGTCTGCAGCCATGGCAGGATGGCGGCTGCGAGGCCGTCCTCGAGGGATAGGGCCAGCTCTTTGGCGGTCGCCGGGTCGGTGGGGCTGGGGTCGAGCTTCCACGAGGGAGCACCAGCGTCCGCGTTCTTCTCGCCGAGCTTCTCAAGCATCTCTCCTGCCAGTGAGCCCAAGGACTCCAAACGGGCGACCGCACGTTTGCGCTCACGCGACTTCGAGTCGAAGTTCACGGCGAGACGTTCATATCCGTAGGAGGCGGCCCTGGCTTGGTCGAGGATCTCATTCCACATCGGGGAAGCAGTGGAATCGTCGGCTGTGGGTCCCTGTTCGTCAGGAGAGCCCGAGTCCTTCGCAGCCTCAGGTTCGCCCAAGGCCGAGTCAGGACTGGGCTGGCGAGAGTCGCGGATCAGTGCATCTGCGTCACGGATGATCTTCGCGTGCTCTTCTGCCCCCGCGGTCAACGCAAGGCCAGTCGCCACGTCAACGAGCACAGGAATGAGAGTTGAGCCCAAGGTCGGCAGAGCGGTGAATACGGCGGTGGAGACCACCTCGGCGGCGGCGATGTAGGTCCGCGGCTTCTCCGACGGTGGGGCCTCGGTTGCCACCTCCGTGGGTGGCGACCACGCCGGACCGATGGCAGTGCGGAGCTTCTGCAGATCCTCACCTGCGGTCTCGGGATCCGTGTCTCCCGCGGTCGTGGCGGCGAGGATCCTGGCGATGCGGTTGCGCAGCTGATTCGTCTCATCGAGAGTCGGCACATCCGGGGGAGTATCGAGTCTCACTCCGCAGCCCGACAGCAGGCTCAGGCCGGCCCCGCTCGCACCGAAGAGGAGAAGAGCGCGACGGCTGACGGGAAAACGCATAGGCCAATCGTAGCGGATGCTTAACCCCACCCGGGGGAGTCGCTTAGGGTTGGGCATAGGCAATCAGCAGGGCAGATACGACGTACCCGCGCGAGGCACACCTCGGCCGCGGGATGAGGACTGGAGGACACATGGATGAAGACGTGGCGCAGATCGAGAAACTTCTGCGGGAGCCGCTGAAGACCTCCGGTTTCTACCTGGAATCGGTCAAGGCAGTCGCCGCAGGGCAGAGGCGGGCGCTGACGGTCGTCGTCGACCTTGACGAGTCCAGTACGGAACCGATGTCGATGGAGAAGATCGCGGAATCCAGCCGACTCGTCGGCGACACCCTCGACGACGTCGAGATCTTCCGTGACAAGCCCTATCAGCTCGAGGTGACGAGTCCGGGGGCGACGAGGAAGCTCGAATCCCCGCGGCACTTCAAACGAGTGATCGGCCGTCGACTCGAAATCAGCACGAAGAAGGATACCTTCAAGCTCGATCTCGACGATGTGGGCGAGAACTCAATTTCGGGAATCGACCCCGCCAGCCGTGAGAAGCGGACCGTGTCGCTGGGCGACATCGTCAAGGCACAGGTCGAACTCAAATTTCGGTGAGCGTAATCTGAGATAGAATGTCACGCCTGCATAAATGAAGACCGACAATTCAATGCTCGAGGGAGCCGGAGAGGATATAGGCCATGGATATCGACCTCAGTGTTCTGCGCATTATCGAGCGAGAGCGGGAGATTCCGCTCGACACTCTGATCGAACTCATCGAACAAGCGCTCTTCCTTGCCTATCAGAAGACCGAGGGCGCGTGGCCAGACTCCCGCGCCGAACTGGACAAGACCTCCGGCGAAGTCCGCATCCTCGCGGTCGAATTCGACAACGATGACAACCCGATCGGCGAATTCGACGACACGCCCACCGGCTTCGGACGCATCGCTGCCCAGACAGCTCGCCAGGTCATCCACCAGCGTCTGCGCGATGTCGCAGACGAATCGGTGCTCGGCAACTTCAAGGGCCGTGAAGGCGAGATCGTCGCCGGTACCATCCAGCAGGGCAGAGACCCGCAGATGGTGCAGGTCGACCTCGGCGAAGTTGAGGCAGTTCTGCCTCCGCACGAGCAGGTTCCCGGAGAGACCTACCGTCACGGACAGCGCCTGCGCGTCTACATCGCAGACGTCCACAAGGGTCCTAAGGGAACTTCTGTCACTGTCTCGCGGACGCACCCGAACCTCGTTCGTCGGCTGTTTGCACACGAAGCACCGGAGATCGCAGACGGCACCGTTGAGATCGTCTCCCTGGCTCGTGAAGCCGGGCACCGAACCAAACTGGCAGTGCGCGCCACGAAGCCCGGCGTGAATGCGAAGGGCTCATGCATCGGTGAACTCGGTTCCCGCGTGCGCGCCGTGATGAACGAACTGGGCCAGGAGAAGATCGACATCGTCGACTACAGCGATGACCCGGCCAAGTTCATCGCCCATGCACTCTCGCCCGCCAAAGCGTCGAAGGTCGACATCCTCGACCCTGACCTGCAGGAATCACGCGCCATCGTCCCGCGGGACCAGCTCTCCCTGGCCATCGGCAAGGAAGGACAGAACGCACGTCTGGCGGCCAAGCTCACCGGTTGGAAGATTGACATCATCCCAGGCGAGTAGGCATCAAGCGTGATCTGAACCACTCGAGCCGTGGCACAGGTGGGGATGGAAGTGCTGTAGAATTGTTTACTGTGATTGTAGGCGCGGCACCCCAAAGGACGTGCATCGCCTGCAGGCAAAAGGCCGACCGGAAAGAACTCACAAGATTCGTGATTCGACCCGATCAGCATCCAGCCATCGTCCATGACGTGTCAGCGACACTTCCGGGACGAGGAGTCTGGGTGCACCCGACCGCCACATGCCTGAAGAAGGCGTTGACGGCCGCATCCTTCGCTCGAGCCTTTCGAACGAAGGTCACCGCCTCGGACCTGCCGAGGATGGATACCGAACCCAAGAAGAGCGGGTAGCCCGAATGGATGACAAGTTGTGAGTGTCGTGCGATGACACCGCTATCGGAATTCGAGAGAGCAGTGAAATGAGAACTGCTCTTCATTGATGAGGTTCTTTCCTGACCGGGAAAGAACCCGGACAGGAGAACTGTGGCAAAGCCCCGTGTTCATGAGCTCGCGAAAGAGCTCGGCACTACAAGTAAGAACGTCCTCGAGAAACTCCAGGGCCTAGGCGAATTCGTTCGCTCCGCATCCTCGACCCTTGAAGCACCGGTTGTGCGCAAGGTGAGAGAAGCATTCGCAGACTCGGCTCCAGCCGACTCCAGCGCAGACAAGGCATCCGGCGCATCCGCCGATTCGAAGTCGGCAGCCAAGCCGGGCGCAAAGCCCGCAGCGAAGCCAGGTGCGCCCAAGCCCGGCGCAAAGACTTCGGCTAAGCCAGGAGCCAAACCCGCCGCCAAACCCGGGGCGAAGGCAAGCTCGGCAGTGACCGAAGCCGCTGATTCCACGGCTGCAGAGTCGAAGCCCGCAGCCAAGTCGACCGGTGCCAAGCCCGGTGCGAAGCCAGCTGCAGCTCCGAAGCCTGCCGCAGAGGCTACGTCCGAAGCACCAGCAGCACCGGCCGCAGACGCCAAACCAGCTGCAGACGCCAAGGCCGCTGACACCGACGCAGCTGCGGCTCCCACCGAGCCCGCAGCTGAGCAGGCCAAGCCCGCAGCGCGGTCGAACGCGCCGAAGCCAGGTGCTGCTCCGAAGCCAGGTTCGGCACCCAAGCCGGGCGCTGCTCCGAAGCCAGGCGGTCGCTCGCCGGCTCGCCCCGGAAACAACCCCTTCGCACCAGCACAGGGAATGCCCAAGCCGGCAGGACGCGGCGGACCGAAGTCCGGCAATCGCCCCGGCAGCCAGGGTGGCCAAGGTGGTCCAGGTGCGCGTCCGGGCAACAACCCGTTTGCGAATTCGCAGGGAATGCCGAAGCCAGGCCAGAAGCCACCTCGTGCATCCGGTGAAGAGGGCTCAGCAGGTCCACGACCGGCACCACGCCCGGGCGCACCTCGCCCCAACCCATCGATGATGAAGAACTCTGCGCTGAACAAGCCAGCTCCAGGCCGCGGTCGCGGCGGAGGACGCGGCAACGCGCCCGCCGGCGGTGGCGCACCCGGTGCACCAGGTGCTGCCCCAGGCGGCGCACCCGCAGGTCGTCGCGGACCCGGAGGCGGCCCAGGCGGTCGTGGCTCAGGTCGCGGTCGCGGAAGCACCCAGGGTGCATTCGGCCGCGGTGGAGGTCCCCGTCAGAAGGGACGTAAGTCGAAGCGGGCCAAGCGCGCCGAGTTCGAGCAGATGCAGACACCGTCCGTCGGTGGCGTCTCTGTTCCACGCGGCAACGGCACCACTCCGCTGCGTCTGCGTCGTGGATCCTCGCTGGCTGACTTCGCTGAAAAGATCAACACCGATCCGACGAACCTGGTCACCGTGCTCTTCCACCTCGGCGAGATGGCGACCATCACCCAGTCTCTGGACGAGGGCACCTTCGAGGTCCTCGGCGAGGAGCTCGGCTACAAGATCGAGATCGTCTCACCCGAAGACGAAGACCGTGAGCTGCTCGAGACCTTCGACATCGACCTGGACGCGGAAGCCGCGGACGAGGACGACGATGATCTCGCAGCACGCCCACCGGTCGTCACCGTCATGGGTCACGTCGACCACGGTAAGACCAAGCTTCTCGATGCCATCCGCTCCGCGAACGTGGCGTCCCGCGAAGCCGGCGGAATCACCCAGCACATCGGTGCCTACCAGGCCGAGGTCGAACACGAAGGCATCGATCGCAAGATCACCTTCCTCGATACCCCAGGTCACGAGGCGTTCACCGCTATGCGTGCCCGTGGTGCGAAGTCGACCGACCTTGCGATCCTCGTGGTCGCAGCCGATGACGGCGTGATGCCGCAGACCGTTGAAGCACTCAACCACGCTCAGGCCGCGAATGTGCCGATCGTGGTGGCAGTGAACAAGACGGATAAGGAAGGCGCCAACCCCGCCAAGGTCATGCAGCAGCTGACCGAATACAACCTGGTCGCCGAGGAATACGGCGGCGAGACCATGTTCGTGCCGATCTCCGCGCTCAAGCGCGAGGGCATCGACAAGCTGCTCGAATCCGTCCTGCTGACCACCGACGCTGCACTGGACCTCCGGGCCAACCCGGACAAGTCCGCTCGCGGCATCGCGATCGAAGCCAAGCTGGACAAGGGCCGCGGCGCGGTTGCCACCGTGCTCGTCGACTCCGGCACACTGCGTCAGGGAGATGCCATCGTGTGTGGCACCGCCTACGGACGTGTGCGTGCCATGTTTGATGAGAACGGCAACCTCGTTGAGGAAGCGGGACCATCCCGTCCCGTCCAGGTGCTGGGTCTGTCCTCCGTGCCGCGCGCCGGTGACACGTTCATCTCCACAGATGATGATCGCACCGCCCGCCAGATCGCTGAGAAGCGTGACGCCATCGAGCGCAACGCAGCTCAGGCTCGCGGTCGCAAGCGCATCAGCCTCGAGGACTTCACCAAGGCGCTCGCCGAGGGCAAGGTCGACATGCTCAACCTCATCCTCAAGGGCGACGTGTCCGGTGCTGTCGAAGCACTGGAAGATTCGCTGCTCAAGATCGATGTGGGCGACGACGTCGACCTGCGCATCATCCACCGCGGTGTGGGTGCGATCACCGAGAACGACATCAACCTGGCCACGGTCGACAATGCGATCGTCCTCGGCTTCAACGTCCGTCCGGAAGCGAAGGCACGCGACCTGGCAGAACGCGAAGGCGTCGACGTCCGGTACTACTCGGTCATCTACCAGGCGATCGACGATATCGAGAGCTCGCTCAAGGGCATGCTCAAGCCGGAGTACGAAGAGGTCCAGACAGGCACCGCGGAAATCCGCGAAGTCTTCCGTTCCTCGAAGTTCGGCAACATCGCCGGTTGTATCGTTCGCGACGGTCACATCACCAGGAACGCGTCTGCTCGCGTCACCCGTGATGGCGTGGTCGTCGGGGAAAAGGTCAAGATCGAGTCCCTGCGTCGTTTCAAGGACGATGCCACCGAGGTCCGCGAAGGATACGAGTGCGGCATCGGCCTGGGCAGCTTCAACGATCTGCGAACCGGTGACATCATCGAGACCGTCGAGATGCGTGAGAAGCCTCGCGACTGATCAGCGCATCGCTCTCCAGGCCGGGTTCTGAACGGGTAGTGTGCGAGCGGGTGGCATGAGTGCACTCGCCCGCATACGGCCCGGGCAGGACCCGGTCTGTGCTTCGGCGCCCAGCTGCACCCAGAAACTCAAGCACAGCACCACCCCAGAGACAAAAGTGGCAGTTCCCAACGGACTCGGTCACGAACACGATTCAGACGAAGAAGGAAGACACCATGGCAGATGCAACTCGGGCGCGTAAGATCGCCGACCAGATCAAGGTCATCGTCGCCAGCACGATCGAACGCAGACTCAAGGACCCACGTCTCGGTTTCGTCACGGTCACCGATGTGCGCGTGACCGGAGATCTGCAGCACGCCTCGATCTTCTACACGGTCTTCGGCGACGGACAGGACCTGGAAGCCACAGGCAAAGCACTGGAATCCGCGAAGGGCTTCATCCGCTCCGAGGTCGGCAAGGGCCTTACGATTCGACTCACCCCGAGCCTCGAATTCATGGCCGACGCCGTGCCGGAGGCCGCCGCTCACCTCGACGGTCTTCTCGCCAAAGCCGCAGCCGATGACGCTCGGGTGGCCGGCCTGGCCAAGGACGCGAAACCTGCTGGAGATGTCGACCCCTACAAGAGGGCCGACGTCGAAGACGAGGACTGAGCGCTGAACCGCGCGGGAAACCGCGCAGACGCGATCTCTGTCACTGTGAGCAAAAAACTTCACGTAACAGTTTTGTTATCTTTCGGTTCTGGTTTAGACTTTTTCTGGTAACGAAATGATTACGACTCTGTCAAGGGATTTCTGCATTGGGTAAGCACTCTTCGCCAAAGCCTGGCTTTGCTAAGCAGCTGGTCCGGGATCTGACCCCCGCCAGCAAGCGCTCTGCCGGTCGGCACTCCTCGGACGCGCCGTCAACCGCCACCTCGGTGTTGGCCACTGTCCGTCAGCGTCCTGTCGTTGCCGCTATCGCGGTTCCGGCCGCCGCCACCGCAGCCGTTGTCGGCTCCACCGTCGTGATGAGCCCGCCCGAGGCCGGCAGCGTCACGACCGAGGCAGCTGAGACCTCGGCGCAGCAGCCGCAGTCGAAGCCTTCGGCTGTCAGCCAGGACGAGATCGACGCCCAGCGCAAGAAGGCCGGCGAAGAGTACATCAAGGATGTCAAGGACGATCCCAAGTACAAGAACAAGACATCGAAGACGACGCTCGACGTCAAAACTCCGAAGCCCAAGCCGTCTGCGACGACTGAGAAGGCCGACGCGGAGTCCGGCAGCGCGAAGTCCTCCGACGACAAGTCCTCCAAGGGTGGAGACACCCCATCCGGCATCTCGAACGAGCCCTGCTCGGTCTCGTCCTCGATCGAATCCGGTCTGCAGCCCAATGCGGTCAACGGCTACCGCGCCGTGTGTGCGAAATTCCCCGAGGTCAAGACCTACGGCGGCGTTCGCCCGGGCTCCGGCACATCCGACCACTACACAGGCGGGGCCGTCGATATCATGATCGCCGACTCCACCGGCGACCGCATCGCCGACTACCTGATCAAGAACTCGGGTGCCCTCAACGTCAAGTATGTGATCTGGAAGCAGCGCATCTGGAACCCCGGCAGCGGCTGGTCCAGCATGGAAGACCGTGGTTCACCAACGGACAACCACTTCGACCACGTGCACGTATCGTTCAACTGATCGCACCTGCCACGTGAACGATTCCGCGCCACAGGGCGTCCTTGTCTGTGACAAGCCCCAGGGCCTGACTTCCCACGGCGTCGTCTCTCGGATTCGGCGCTGGTGCGGCACCCGCAAGGTCGGGCACGCCGGAACACTCGATCCGATGGCCACGGGCGTGCTCGTGCTCGGACTGGGCCGCGGGACCAAACTTCTGGGATACATCACCGGTGTGTCCAAAACCTATCTGGCCACGATCCGCCTCGGCTCGGCCACGCCCACGGATGACGCGGACTCCGAACCTGATCTCTTCGCCGAACCGGCCGCACTGGCGGCAGTCACTGATGAGTCGATCGCCCAAGGCGTTCTCGCGCTGACGGGATCGATCGACCAGGTTCCCAGTGCCGTCTCCGCAATCAAGGTCAACGGCCAACGCTCCTACGCCCGCGTGCGTGCCGGTGAAGACGTTGAGCTCAAGGCCCGCAGGGTCGAGATCTCGAACTTCACCATTCTCGATATTCGGTTCTCCGTTGCCGAGGGTCACATTGACGTCGACGTCGAAGTCGACTGCTCATCGGGAACCTATGTGCGTGCTCTGGCGCGAGATCTTGGCACCAGCCTCGGCGTCCATGGCCATCTGACCGCGCTGCGGCGCACCCGCGTGGGCGCCTTCGACCTGGACCAGGCGGTGACGATCCCCGAGGATCTCGACACCGGGGCACCCGCACTGATATCCCTCGCCGAGGTGGCCCAGACCCTGCTTCCGACGGTGCACGTGGACTCGGAGGAGGCCAAAGCACTCATGCAGGGCAAGAGGGTCAGCACGGACCGCAGCCCTGAGCAGGGCAGCGAGGTCGCTGTGGTCTCCGGCGATGAGCTCGTCTCGATCGCCGAGGTGCGAGCCGGGGGAGTGCTGAAGTCCCAGACGGCATTCGCCATCGACCTCGCCTGATATTACAAGTGATTTGCTTGTATTCAGTTAATACAACTGAAACGCTTGTTTCTTGTCGGCGGGTTTGGTGTACTTGAGTCATGTATGTCATGACCATCGACCAGCGAGGATCCCGCGACCGCACCGATGAGGTGCCCGGTCTGCTTGAGATCCTCGCCCGCGTTGAGACCCAGCGGGGCTTCGAACGCACGATCGGCGATGAGGTGCAGGGCGTTCTCAGCTCGGCGGAACAGGTGACTCTGGCCGTCCGACTGTTGGCTGCTCAGACCGGGTGGCATATCGGAATCGGCATCGGCCCGGTCGAAACCCCATTACCGGCCTCCACTGCCGAGGGCAGGGGAGAGGCCTTCTATGCAGCCAGGCGCGCGGTCGAGGCTGCAAAGGGGGCGCCGGCGCATCTCGTCGTGGATCCGACGACCGAGCAGTCGGATCCGGCGACCGAGCAGTCGCAACTGGCCGAAAGTGCTCTGCGGCTGATTGTCTGGACATTCGAGAACATCCGGTCTCAGTCACGTCGCTACATCGAACGTCGACTCGACCGGCCCGAATCCACACAGCACGACATCGCCGAACATTTCGACGTCTCCCAACAAGCTGTGTCGCGGGTGCTCTCCCCGGGCAGTGTGGAACTCATCGAAGGCGCCTGCGCGCTCTCGACCTTCCACCTCGCTCGGTCAGAAGCCGGCTCAGGCAGCGATTCTCAGGCAGGTGCCCATGTGGTTTGACGTACTCATCGCGGTCCTCGCCGCAATCGTCGCCGGGGCAGGCGGGTACCCGCTGGTTCCGCTGTTCCTGAGGTTGACCCACGACGGCCCCGGTTCGAAGCCGAGTCGCACCGGCAGTGAGGACATCGAGGTCCTGCGGGGTGGAATGTGGATCGGCATCGTCGAGCGTGCACTCATCGCCGGTGCCATCGTGCTGGGACGGCCCGAGCTCATGGCCGTCGTCATCGCAGTCAAGGGGCTCGGACGCTTCGCGGAGATCAAATCGTCGTCTGCCGCCGGCGAACGATTCATCATCGGCACGTTCGTGTCCATCGCGATCGCATCCTTGATCGGTGTGATCGGCTGGGCGGTCATCTCCTGACAGAGCCATCTCCCGACAGGGGAGCGGGTTAGCACGTGGGAACATCTCTGAGATAACCTGATTCGGTGCACGGAAGGAGCAAACGTCGAGTGGAGCTTTATCACGGACTGAATGAGGTCAGGACCGACGATGTCGGCACCGTCGTGACCCTCGGAAACTTCGACGGGGTCCACCGCGGTCACCAGACCGTTCTCCAAGCCGTCGCGGCGCTGGCCCGCGAGCGATCTCTGCGCTCCGTGGCCATGACCTTCGACCCGCATCCGCGCACGGTCCACCGCCCGGATGGACCCACTCCGATGATCACGAGCACGAAGCAGAAGGCCGACTTCATTTCGGACACCGGCATCGACGCCCTGTTCGTCCAGCGCTACGACCTCGACTTCGCGGCCCAGAGCGCCGAGGAGTTCGTCCGCACCTACTTCGTTGAGGCTCTGCACTGTGAAGTCGTCGTCGTCGGCGATGATGTGCGCTTCGGCAAAGACAACGAAGGCACCATCGAAACTCTGCGCCACCTCGGCGAGAAATACGGATTCCGGACCGAGACGATCGAAGAGGTCGGACGGGGGGGACGGTACTCCTCGTCCCGGATCCGTGAGCAGATCGCCGCCGGTGATGTCGCCGAGGCTGCTGATCAGCTGGGTCGCTACCACCGGGTTGAGGGGACTGTCGTCCACGGCGATGCCCGCGGTCGCGACCTCGGGTTCCCGACCGCGAACCTGTCCGAGGATGCCGCCGGCCTCATTCCCGCCGACGGCGTCTATGCCGGGTGGGCGACTTTCTCCGGGGAGAATCAGGCTTACCCTGCCGCCATTTCGGTGGGGACGAATCCCACGTTCGAAGGCAACATCCGACGCGTCGAAGCGCATGTTCTCGATAAGGAATTTGGGGAATTCGACGTCTACGGCAGGCACATGACACTCGAATTCGTGTCACGGATCCGGGGACAGGTGACGTTCACCGGCATGGACGAACTCGTTGTGAAGATGCATGAGGATATTGCCGATGTGCGCGAGGTCCTCCACACCTGATAAACTGAACCTTGCCGTTTTCACCGGCCGCGGTTCGATAGTGCTGAGACTGACAGGTCTCGGCGCCGCGCAACGATCAAAAGGAGAAGTCCATGGCTCTCAGTACTGCTGAAAAGCAAGAAGTCATCAAGGAATATGCAACTCACGAGGGCGACACCGGTTCTCCCGAGGTCCAGGTTGCGCTGCTGACCCGCCGGATCACCGAGCTCACCGAGCACTTCAAAGATCACAAGCACGACCACCACTCACGTCGTGGCCTGCTGCTCCTCGTCGGCCAGCGCCGCCGGATGCTCAAGTACTTGCAGCGCGTCGAGATCGAGCGCTACCGCGAGCTCATCAAGCGCCTGGGTCTGCGTCGCTGAGACCAGCCCCCTCATATTGAGTGCGATACGAAGCGTCCTGCATCATGCAGGGCGCTTCTTCGTCTTCCCAGGCAGCTCAATTCCCGTGGCATCCGGATTTCCGCGACAGCACGAGTTCTCGGCATGCCCGGGTGGTATGCGTCTCGATGGCTCGACGAGGCAACTGCGGTAGACTTCAAAGTGGACAATCATGCCATGGACGTTTCGGTCCTCGGTAGTGGCCTCCGGAAGAACGGGCAGACGACTGCCGGTTCCGTGGGCCCCGATCGATGACCGGCTTGGATCCATGGGATGTCCAAGCCAATATCCACCGGATTCACGCGGGCTTTCCGCCTTCGGACTGCGAAGGTGTCCGCGTGCCGGTTACGAACAAGGAGAATACGTGGGACTCAACCCTGAATCCGCCGTAGCGCACATTGACAATGGCAGCTACGGTTCACACACCATCCGTTTTGAAACAGGACGGCTCGCCCAACAGGCCGCCGGTTCTGCCGTCGCCTACCTCGACGACGAAACCATGCTCTTCTCGGCCACCTCGGCCGGCAAGCACCCCCGTGAGGGCTTCGACTTCTTCCCCCTGACAGTCGACGTCGAAGAGCGCATGTACGCCGCGGGCCGCATCCCGGGATCGTTCTTCCGCCGCGAAGGACGTCCCTCGACCGACGCAGTCCTGACCTGCCGTCTCATCGACCGCCCCCTGCGCCCTTCCTTCGTGAAGGGACTGCGCAACGAGGTCCAGGTCGTCGTTACAGTGATGTCGATCCACCCTGACCACATCTACGACGCGCTGGCCATCAACGCCGCCTCGATGTCGACTCAGCTCTCTGGGCTGCCCTTCTCCGGCCCCATCGGCGGTGTGCGCATCGCACTCATCGACGGCCAGTGGGTTGCCTTCCCAAACCATTCTCAGCTCGACGACGCCGTCTTCAACATGGTCGTCGCCGGCCGTGTCGTCGGTGACGACGTTGCGATCATGATGGTCGAGGCAGAAGCCACGGACAACGCCATGGACCGCATCAAGACCGGTGCCCCCGCACCGACCGAAGAGGTTGTGGCCGAGGGACTCGAAGCTGCGAAGCCCTTCATCAGCGAACTCTGCCGTGCGCAGCAGGAGCTGGCCGACAGCGCTGCCAAGCCCACCGTCGAGTTCCCTGTCTTCAAGGACTACCAGGACGACGTCTACGAGGCTGTGCGTGAACTCGCCGAAGCCAAGCAGACCGAAAACTTCCAGATCGCTGACAAGCAGGAACGCGAAGCAGCCGGCGAAGTTCTGCTCTCTGAGCTCTTCGACCAGCTGGGCGAGCGTTTCGCGGGCCGCGAGAAGGAAATCGCCGGTGCTCTCAACGCACTGACCAAGCAGGTCGTGCGCAAGCGCATCCTGACCGAGCAGATCCGCATCGACGGTCGTGGTCTCAAGGACATCCGTCCGCTGACCGCAGAGACCAACGTGATCCCACGTGCACACGGTTCGGCCATCTTCGAGCGCGGAGAGACCCAGATCCTCGGCGTCACCACGCTGAACATGCTCAAGCTCGAACAGCACATCGACTCGCTGTCGCCTGTGACCACGAAGCGTTACATGCACCACTACAACTTCCCGCCCTACTCGGTCGGTGAGACCGGTCGTGTGGGCAGCCCGAAGCGTCGCGAAATCGGTCACGGTGCACTGGCTGAACGTGCTCTCGTGCCGGTTCTGCCGAAGCGTGAGGACTTCCCCTACGCCATCCGTGAGGTCTCCGAAGCACTCGGATCCAACGGTTCGACCTCAATGGGTTCGGTCTGTGCCTCGACTCTGGCCATGCTCTCGGCCGGTGTGCCGCTGCAGGCTCCTGTTGCAGGCATCGCCATGGGCCTCGTCTCCGACGTCATCTCCACCGACTCCGGTGACCAGACCGCCTACGCGGCACTGACGGACATCCTCGGCGCAGAAGACGCCTTCGGCGACATGGACTTCAAGGTCGCCGGTACGCGTGACTTCATCACCGCGATCCAGCTCGACACCAAGCTCGACGGCCTTCCCGCCTCGGTGCTCGGTGCCGCACTCAAGCAGGCCCACGAAGCCCGCATGGTCATCCTCGACGTGATCGCCGAGGCCATCGACGCTCCGGCAGAGATGGCACCGACCGCTCCACGCATCATCTCGGTGAACATCCCTGTCGACAAGATCGGTGAGGTCATCGGACCCAAGGGCAAGATGATCAACCAGATGCAGGAAGACACCGGCGCTGACATCAGCATCGAAGACGACGGAACAGTCCTCATCGGTGCCACCGACGGCGAGTCAGCAGAGGCTGCTCGTTCGATGATCAACGCCATTGCCAACCCGCAGGTTCCTGAGGTCGGCGAACGCTACCTCGGCACCGTCGTGAAGACGATGAGCTTCGGCGCATTTGTCTCCCTGACACCGGGCAAGGACGGACTGCTGCACATCTCCGAGCTGCGCAAGCTCAACGATGGCAAGCGCGTCGAGGACGTCGAAGACGTCGTCGGAGTCGGACAGAAGGTCCAGGTCGAGATCACGAAGATCGACGACCGCGGCAAGCTGTCACTCTCGCCTGTCAGCGACGATGACGAAGAAGCAACCGAGACAGATGAGGGATCAGGCAACTGATACGGGGGGATTCTCACACCGGGGAGGGCAGCCGAATCGATCGGTCTGTCCTCCCCGGTGGTTTGACAGTGACCACCGAACACATGCCCGGACTAGCGTCGGAAACCATCGGCATCTGGGTCGCGGCCGGTTCGCGTGACGAATCGATCGAGACCGCCGGTTCGACCCATTTCCTCGAGCACATGCTCTTCAAGGGAACGCCGACGAAGGACGCGAAGTCGATCGCAGCGGCCTTCGACCGGACTGGGGGAGACTCCAACGCCATCACGGCCAAGGAACTCACCTGCTATTACTCGCGCTGCCTGGTCACAGACCTGGCGGACATCACCGCGCTCCTCGTTGACATGGTCTCGAACTCGAAGCTGGATGCCGAGGAGTTCGAACGTGAACGCGGGGTCATCATCGAAGAGTTGGCAATGTCGGCCGACGACCCCGGCGACGTCCTGTTCGATGACTTCGACGAACTCATCTTCGGCGATCACCCCTTGGCGCGCCCGGTCGGTGCCACCAAGGACCAGATCCGCGTTCTGGGTCACCACACACTCCTCGAGCACCATTCGACGACCTATGTTCCCCCGCGTCTGGTCATTGCCGCTGCCGGCGGTGCCACCCATGACGAGGTCCTGGGCATGGTCGACGACGCACTGGCTCAGGCCGGGGTCGGCTCTGAGGCCGGCGCACATGCTTGGGACAGCGCTGCTGCGCCGGGCACGATGCCTGCCTGTGGTGCACGTGAGGTGCCGACGTTCCATTCGGGTGCCTCACACACCGTCAAAGACACCGAACAGTTGGGAATGCTCCTCGGCTGTGAAGGTCTCGAAGAGGGCCATCCGGATCGCTTCGTCTATTCGGTGCTGCTGACAATGCTCGGTGGAGGCATGTCCTCCCGCCTCTTCCAGAGTGTGCGAGAAGAGCGCGGCCTCGCCTATGCTGTCAACTGCATGGCAAGCCAGTTCACCGACTTCGGAACGTTCGGCATCTACGCAGGCTGCACACCGGAGAACGGGCAGGCCGTCGTCGACCTGGCGTTGGCCGAATGGGATCGCTTGGCGCAGAGCCCGCCGAGTCGCTCGGAATTGGACGGGATCGTCTCCCAGCTCTCGGGTTCGATGGTCCTCGGACTCGAATCCTCGGCGGCGCGTATGAATCGATTGGCCAGGTCGGAGATCTTCGGGATCGCACTCGAATCTCCTCTCGACCTCATCGACCGCGTCCGCTCGGTCACGGCTGAGCAGGTGTCGACGATGGCAGGAGACCTCATGAGTCGCCCGAAGTCGCTGTCCCTTGTGGGACCGTCCACCTCGGTGGAACTGCCCTAGCCAGCAGGGGCGGCGCCACCGAACGCACGTGGTCCTCAAGAGATTGGGTCCGCAACTTCCACAGGCCACATCAGCGCGTCATGCTCTCTGGCAACGGAATCGACATGGCGTGATGGAATACATCCAAGGGATCGTACTTCTGTTTCGCCTGCATTAGGTCGTGCCCGATCTCGGGGCCAAAGTACAATTCAAGCCATTGATGCGGTGTCCCAGTGTATGGAGAACTGGGTCGTTCGAACTCCAGCATCTCAATGTCAGGATAATTGATATAGCATCCTTGATAATGATCATCGTTTGAATCCCATGGGAATCCATCGATTTGGGTGGGAAAACATTTCATATAGACTCTGTTCAGCCAACTAACATATTTCTCATCAAGCTCATAATCATGCCAATAGGCTTGATACTGAATTTTCGCGTAAGAGGATCTCTGAAAGACTGAGTCGTGAGAGGAGGACTTCCCATTGATCGCCCCTCCGTAGGAATCGAACGCGACGATGCAGTCCGAGACGTTAAGTTGTTTCTCCTCATTGGCACTGATGAGTTCGTTAGGCTTACTGGTGAGCGCCTCGTGAAGTCCATCGGAGAACTGAGCTGGTACTGACTTCAGATATGCGCTCTTATATTTTCCTCGTCGATTGTGTCCACTGCCGTTGGCGTACTGGACTGCCTCGAGCCAGTTCATAGCCACGGCACCTTCTAACGCATCTCCTTTGAGATGCTCTTGAACTGGATGATTTGATTTTTGGGGCATCGGTAACGAATCAGAATGCCGAAAATGCGCGGTCGTGTCAGATAGCTTGTACTCGACTGTATCATCGGTCAATTTCTTGGATAGCGAAAGCGCAGAGAACAGTGCATTAATCGAACTATTTACTCGCTTGGCAAATTCTAAGCGATCATTATTGTCGAGGTCGATATTTACACATTGGACGGTCATGGTGATATCTTTGGAATGGTGCGGCACATGGAGAATCGAGAATAGGTCCCGCTGCGTATGATCTTGATCGATTTTTTCGAAGTACTCCACAAAACTGCGAATCAAGACGTTGAATTTTCGTTTCCCGTCGGTAGAGCTTTCGAATTGGTTCCAAGGTATTGTGACGAAGAGCAAAACGGCATCTGATGGTGCTTTGGGTAGTTCGTCAAAGTAAAATGCGGTAATCACACCAACGTTTCCTCCGCCAGCGCCGCAGCACAGTTGAAAGAGATCTTCGTTGACTCCGCCGGAGCCATCTGAATCGGGCCGTTTTGCATGTACAAGTGCAGGTTCTGACCGGTCAGCGGTAGGTGGCAACACTACATCGACCGCTGTCAGCCAATCGGAAGTCAGTCCCTGAAGGCGAGACAGAAGCCCATAACCACCGCCAGAAATGTGACCTCCAGTCCCAACGGAATAGCAGGAACCTCCGGGAATTGTGACGCCGTCAGTTTTGTACATATTGACGTATCCGTCCCAATTCATGGTGCCTGGGAGAACCTTGTATTTGTAGGTGAGATCGCCGGTCGGCGTCTGAGCTTCCAGGCCTTTGTTGCCATGTTTGGTCCTCGCGATAGTCACGTTATCGTGGTAGTGCGTCGGTTTGAGATGCACGTTCTTTTCGAATCCCGACATCGGACCAACATCAATTATATATCCGGACGGGTTTTCTGAGACAAATCCCTCGTAGCAATGTCCACCGCTTCGAATTGTAATTCGTGCCTCTGTGCTGTAATCGGTGCTTCGGGGTGTGGTTGGAACTGGCTTTCTCTTGTTTGGGAGGCGCCCGTATAGGTCCCTGTAGGCGAGGCTGACCGCTGAGAGAACCTCGGATACAGACTTGCAAACAAGAACTTTCGCTGCACGTTCGATGTCTGAGCTTGGCCATCTTTGGTTGAATCCGCTTGTGAGTGTTCGGTAACGTGGATCTGAGGGATCAATCTGCTGCTCGGGTAATAGCGGATTCGCTCCGCTAGCTGAGTCGTGAGAGTTAGTACCTTGGATAGACATTTAAATTTCTCCTAAGCTTCGTGACTCATAAGATAAACTTATACCTATTGGAGTTGCTGATATTAGACTAACGCGCGCTACTTAATAGATTAACGGTTGATTAAAGTGATTTTGTCTTGAAGTTTGTGTAATCCTTTCCGCTAGTCAGCCAGGCGTAAGTATTGCAGAGTTGCTGAGTTGCGAACTATCTGCGTAGTCGGCATTGTATTTCATATAATTGGTAGTTGGGAATATTTCCCATCAACAATGACAGCGCGCGGAACGATATGCACGTCTGGTGTAACTGCGTTTCCTTTTGAGTCTATGTAGTTTTCATTACCTCGAAACCCGTCTGCGAGCTCGAACACTGTCGCATGCCGGATCGTGTCGTCGGGATTGAGCCAGGGCTCGTCCAGGCTGAGGATCGACCTTGGTGAGTCGGTGACGGCACGAATGATGTCGTCGATGGCCATGCCACAGGCGAGGAGCTTGGTCATTACGCTTGCCAAGCTGTGCACGGGACCATTTACATTTCGGACATGGATGTCTGTGCTGATGGAATCGGGTGGGAAACCGGCTTCAACGGCTCGCCGAGCGATTCCGAAGTCAAAACTTGCCGCGCCGTGTCCAACATCGAGTTTGACGCCTCGTTCGATAGCTCTTCGGAGTGCAGGCAAGGGAGTGCCATCAGGACTCCAGGGGGTCCCGACCTTTCCGTGATAGCAGTGCGTGATCACGTCGCCGTCGTCGAGAAGATCGAGCACATCGTCGATGACAGGTGGTACTTCACCGATGTGGACCATCAGTGGCACGTGACATTCTCTGGCAACTGTCCGACCCATCTGCAAGGGCAGCAGGCCCATGTTTCCGACGATCATACCGCTTGAGCGAACCTTGATTCCTCGGATGAAGGTGGGGCTGTTGATAACTGCTTTCACGGATGCGTCGATATCGATGAGACTTATGTCTGCCGTTTCCCTCAGATTGACCAAGCCGCCCGAGCCGATGTTGAGCCAGCTGACGACTTTTGTCTTGGCGGAAGGTGTGACATACCTTTCAAACCCATCGACGGTTGCTTGCCCGGCGCTGCCTGCATCGGCAACCAGATGAACTCCGTGATCGAGTCCAACAGAATCCGGTGAGACACTAATTTGAGTTGATCCGTCGAAGACGTGCGTATGGAGGTCCGCCCAACCTGGACTGATGGCCAGGCGCGCTGCGGCGGCTGCATGTTCGTTGCTTCCTACCAGTCGGGCACATGATGCTGAGACATTCAGTGCCCCTACCCATGATTTCGTTCCATCGTCAATAATGCGAATCGGCGTCGTCTGGTGATCCTCACTGGGGTGCATTCCTACTCCTGAAATGGTTTTGACACATCGAAGTCAAGCAACATAGAGATATCGTTTGCCGCCGCGGCCACACGTGGACCAAGCGTCATCAGCTCTGGCACATCAAGAACAAACGCAAGACCGGACACACTGACTCCACCGATCGGTTGACCTAGTCTGTCTAGTACTGATGCCCCGACACAACGAATTTTGGGTTCGTTTTCCTCGTCATCGAGGGCAAACCCGAGATCAGCGATACGGTCGAGGTCTTCATGGATCTTCACCAGTCCCGCCTCGCCGGTTCCGAGCTTCGCTTGGAGCAACTGGTCTGCCTCGTCGCGAGGCAGAGCGGCGAGGATCGATTTGCCGATCGACGTGCAGTGAAGTTCGAGGTGCATTCCGACTCGAGATGCCATCTGATAAGGCTTGTCACCTTCGAACTTGGAAATATACACCGCACTGGTGCCGACGAAAGCAGCGAAATGAACGGTATGGCCAGTCGACCTCTGCAGGGCGTCGAGAGTCGGAGCAGCTTCGGTGACAGCGTCGCCGCGAGCAGGACCCACCAATGCACGCATCGCCAAGCCTGATGAGTAGAAGCCATCCCCGGTGGGTGCCGCATAGTTCATCTCGGTCAACACCTGAAGAATGCGATGTGCGCTTGGTCTCTTGATCTGAGCTCGGTCTGCGATCTCGGACAGGCGGTGAGGGCCGTCGGGACTACTTAACGCTTGCATGACCGCGAGTACTTTGTGGATGGAATTCATTTTTTGCCGTTCGATGCTGGACATTGACTCCGGACCCAGTCTACTATAGTTCATAAGGCTGAATGCCATTCCGTCATACGGAACGCAATAGAGTGGATACCTTCGGTGCACTCCTACGCCAATGGCGGCGCAGTGAATATCTCCTAGAGAAAGTATCGGTCATCATGTCGGTAGATCCCAGGTTTCAGAGAACCCGGAAACAGGTCATCAGTGCGGCAGCTTCGGTCCTCGCCGTGTCGCTTGCCTTGGGGGCATGTTCCTCAGGTGAGAGCTCGGATGGAGACACAACGAATCTACGAGTCGCCATTCCCTCTGATGTCGTCTCCCTCGACCCGCAACTCCAGGGCGATATGACATCAATGGGAGTGGCAAGCAACATCTTCGATACTCTGACAGTTCGCCAAGCAGACGGGGAACTCGGGCCCGGCCTGGCGACAAAATGGGAACAGACAGATCCTAAGACATGGATGTTCACCATTCGTGACGGCGTTGAGTTTCAGAATGGTGAAAAACTCGATTCGGACACAGTTGCGTTTAGTATCAATCGTCTGCTCGATCCCGAGACCAAATCTCCCATTGTCGAACTTGCCAATGTCAAGGAGGCCGTCGCGGAGGATTCGTCCACAGTCAAATTCGTCATGAAGCAATCTGACCCAGTGCTGCCTGCAAAACTCTCGCTCTTCGGCGGCGTCGTGGTTCCGCAAAAGCTGATCGAAAAGGAAGGGGACGAGGAGTTCGCTAAGCATCCAGTCGGCACTGGCCCCTATGAGTTCGTGTCCCGGTCACAGGCAGACGAAATTGTGCTCAAGGCCAATTCGGACTATTGGGGCGAGGCGCCTTCGGTGGAGAATCTGACATTTAAGATCATGCCCGATCCTTCTGCTTCGATACAGACGCTGCAAGCTGGCGAAGTGGACATCGTGTCCGCCCTCAGCACCGATGCGGCAGCACAGCTTGAAGGGAATCCGGATACCTCCGTCCATAGTGTCCCTGGGATCAGAACTTATTCGGTCAATCTCGACACCATCTCCGATGGGCCATTGGCCGATAGGTCGGTCAGGCAGGCGTTGAACTATGCGGTCGACGTTCCTTCGCTCGTCGATACTATCCAGGGCGGGGCTGCACAGCAGGCCGCGACATTGCTGCCCTCCAACGCTTTCGGCTACGACGCATCGATCAAGCCATATGAGCACAACGTCGAAAGAGCAAAGAACCTGCTCAAGGCAGCCGGTTATGAGGACGGATTCGACACGACCCTGACGGCCTCTGAAACCGACTCGTCGCTGGCGCAAGCCGTGTCTGGACAACTTGCCGAAGTCGGCGTGAAAGCCGAGGTCCGTGTGCTCGACGCTCAATCTGCGAAATCAGAGTTGATCACGCTCAACGAGAAACACGACAAAGGTATGTTCCTCATGGCCAACTCTGGCTGGACGATGGATGCTGTGAGCTACATTCAGTCCATGGTGAAATCCGATCGTCGATCCAGTCGCTGGGATAACAAGGAAGCCAACAAACTCGTCATCCAAGGTGAGACGAAGACTGACGATGACGATCGAATCGCAGCATACAAGCAACTTCAGACGCTGCTTCACGATGAGGCGCCGTTCGTCTATATGTTTACCATCGACAACACATACGCCACTTCACAGGGGGTCGAATGGGACATGCCGACCACAGGCGTTCTGAGTATGGCTGAAGCTGTGAAGAAGTAGAGGGGTAGACAAGATGTCGATTGAAACTTCGGGCCAGCCATTGGCGTCGAAATCACCAAGGCAGAAAACCGGAAACGAGCTATGGCTGCATCTGGCCAAGCGCATCGCCCAGACTGTTTTCGTGCTGTTCTGCGTCGCTACCTTGACGTTCTTCCTCGTACGTCTCACTGGTGACCCCGTCAAAGCGATCTTGCCAGATAATGCGTCCCTAGAGCAGGAGACAGCACTGCGGGCGCAACTCGGGCTCGACCAGCCGCTTCTGAACCAGTATCTGTCCTACATGGGGGGAGTAATCCGGTTCGATTTCGGCGATTCGCTGTATTTCCGAGAAGCGGCGCTACCCTTGATCCTCTCCCGTCTGCCCGCGACGATTGAGTTAGCAGCGGGCGCGCTGATCTTCGCCCTTATCGTCTCGATTCCCGCGGGAATGGTCGCGGCACTGCGCCGCGGAAAGTCGACTGACAGCGCTGTCGTTGCGACTGTCCTCATCGGCCAGTCCACCCCAGCCTTCTTCGTGGGCATCATCCTGATTCTGATCTTCGCGGTGAATCTGAGTTGGCTTCCTTCTTCAGGGATGGGTGGCCTCAGCCACCTCATCCTGCCGGCAATCACCTTGGGCCTATATTCTATGGCAATGATCACTAGGCTGTTGCGATCCTCGCTCATCGACGTCCTCGGTGAGGACTACATTCGAACGGCTCGAGCCAAGGGTCTCTCGCGTTGGCAGGGGATCCGTGATCACGCACTGAAGAATGCAGCGTTACCGGTGGTGACCATCGTTGGTCTGGAGATCGGGAATCTGCTTGGAGGGGCGATTCTTACGGAGCAGGTATTCTCCTGGCCAGGTGTCGGGCGATTGACGGTGGAAGCAATCACCAATCGAGACTTTGCTTTGATCCAAGCCATTGTGCTGTTCCTGTCACTGGTGTTCGTCGTCACCAATCTCCTCGTCGACATTGCCTATGCGTTCATAGATCCGAGAGTCAGGTTGAGCAAATGAGTAATCACAATGTTTCAGCCCCTCACCCAAGTGTGGGGAGTTCGGATGTCGCGGAGGTGGCAGCGGGGCAACAGCCCCCCAGCGTTTTCCGCAGTTTCCTCCAGGCTCTTCGCCGAAACCACGTCGCACAAGTGGCAGTGGTGATCCTCTTCATCGCGGTGATTGTCGGACTCTTCGCGCCGCTCATCGCCCCCCACGATCCCCAGGCTCAGAATCTAGCCAATCGCCTGCGACCACCATTCTGGGACGCACAAAGCGTCCCGGGGCACGTACTCGGAACCGATGAGCTCGGCCGAGACGTTCTCAGCCGGGTGCTCTTTGGCACGAGGGTCTCTCTCCTGGTCGGAATTTCGGCAACTATTCTTTCGGGGCTCATCGGAACAGTAATCGGCGTGGTGTCTGGATACCTTAGAGGGCTAACAGATGTTCTATTCATGCGGTTGGCGGATATTCAACTTGCCTATCCCACGATCCTTCTTGCACTCGTCGTCGTTGTTGTTGTCGAGCCCAGCGTATGGATCGTTGTTCTTGTCCTCGGGATAAATGGATGGATGAATTATGCACGAGTCATCCGTGCTGAGGTCTTGTCTCTACGCACTAGGGAATTCGTCAAAGCGGCAAAAGCCATTGGAGCAGGAAGCGGTCAGATCATGTGGCGTCATATTCGACCGAATATTATCGCACCGCTTGCAACTGTCGGGACCTTGCAGGTGGCAGCCATGATCATCGCTGAAGCCTCGTTGAGCTATCTGGGCCTTGGAGTACCGCCGACAATACCGACCTGGGGCGGGATGCTGGCCTCGGGGCAATTGTATATTGGAACAGCTTGGTGGATTGCTGTCTTCAGCGGAATGGCTGTGGTTCTGACAACATTGTCTATCAATGTGACTGGCGATCTTCTTCGCGACTTCGCCGACCCCAAGGCATACCGATGAGTAGATACGCCGAATGCTATGTCTGTGATGATTGTGGAGCAGAGTTCGATCTGCAATCTCTGGAGAACCTGTGTCGACTCTGCGGGGGTCTGCTCGAAGTAAGATACGACCTAGACGCGGTAGCCGACCCTCATGCACTGATTTCATCTGGCCGAGGAATGTGGCGGTGGGGGCAACTGCTTCCGCTTCCAGCAGAGGCATCGATAGTCACGCTTGGTGAAGGCGACTCACCGCTTCTGGAGATGCCCACTCTCAGCAGCGAAGTGGGAGTTCGACAATTGTTCGTTAAAAATGACAGCCTGATGCCGACTGGCTCCTTCAAAGATCGAGGATATTCACTCGCGGTGTCATTCGCTAAGCACTTGGGACTCGACTCAGCATTCACTTACAGCTCAGGAAATGCGGGTGCATCGTTTGCCGCCTACTGCGCTCGGTCTGGAATCGATGCAACAGTGTTTGTCGAAGACGTGGCCAATGAAGCGAAACGTGCTCTAATCTCTCTGCACGGAGCGAATGTTTATCAACTGAAGTATCAGTCCAGTAAGGAGATATTCGACGCAGTCACCGGTCTCAGCAGCGCGGGACAATATTCGTTCGTCAATTTCATCAACCCGATCAGGCATGAGGCGATGAAAGTCTGTGCTTACGAAATTTGCGAGTCATTGGATTGGAAGGCCCCTGATGTCGTTGTTCACCCAGTTGGGACTGGAGGAGGGCTGTGGGGAACGTGGAAGGGCTTTTGCGAACTCCGGGTTCTTGGACTGATTGACAAACTTCCACGGATGATCGGAGTGCAACCTAAAGTGTGTGCTCCTTTGTTCGAGGCCTTTGTGTCGGGGAAATCCTCCACGACTGCCACGGGTGATGCCAGCCAGACGATGGCACAGAGCATCGCTGGTGACGACATGATCCAAGGCGGAAAGCGTCCACTCCGTGCGATTCGAGAGTCGAATGGAACTGCAGTAGCGGTCAGTGAAGACTCGATTGCACGGGCAATGACTGATCTTGGTGCCGCTGCGGTGGGAGTGGAGCCCTCTGCAGCGGTGTCGTATGCAGCCTTGACTGAGGGCATTCGAGATGGCTGGCTGTCAGCGGATGACAGGGCTGTGGCAGTTGTGACCGGTGTTGCGCTGAAACAGCCGTCTGTACTTGTGGATGTGACCCCAAGCATCAAGGGCCTAGTGGCAGCTCGCACTTCTGAGATGCTGAAAGTGCTTAACGAGGGAGTGGAATCATGACGACTAGTGCGAAGCGAATACTCTGGGAAGCACGTGAAACTCGAGTTTTCTCCGCTGCAGCGTGGTCAATTGGCGACCATCATGGGCCTTGGGATCACGGGACTATCGGGACTGTCTATTGGGACGGGCCCGAGGCCACTGAAGGGTGCTATTGGGATCTGGCGTCATTGACTAAGCCCATCGTTGCAACGGCTATTTTCTCCTTGATCGAGGACGGTTTGCTGACTCTGGAACAAACTGTCGGGGAGACTCAGACGAACTATGCGGACGATGGATCAATGATCACCGTGGGTCAATTGCTGACACACACGAGTGGCCTACCCGGAGGCGTGCCGCTCTTTCGCACGTGCTCATCGACGGACGAGATGCTCGACGCGGTGCGGAAGCTCCCTCTGTCATCGCCTCCGGGGGAGAGGTGCGAGTATTCATCTCCAGGTTTCATTCTCTTGGGCCAGATTGCTGAAGAGGTCACGGGACAGCCACTAAATGAAGTCGTTCAAGATAGGATTCTTCGCCCTTTGGGAATGATGGACACGAGCTTCGGAGTGCCGTTCCATGAACGCGCCCATGCCGTAGCCACTGAGAACGATCCCTGGAGAGGGCATGTCGTGCAGGGGGAGGTCCATGATGAGAACGCGAAGGTGATCGGCAAAGCTGCAGGTCACGCAGGTATATTCTCCACGCTTCCGGACATGGAACGATTCGCCCATGCCGTCGCGCTAGCCAGCCAGGGGGAGGAAACCGAGATCATCGGATGTGAGGCCTTCCGCCTCATGACCTCTCTGCAGACAGGTGAGAGCAAGGACCGCTGGGCGCACGGTTGGATGATCGCCGGAGACCATCTGCATGGTCGAAGCGCGGGCACTCGCATCAGTTCGTCAGGATTCGGTCACACCGGATTCACCGGCACCTCGTTGTGGGTCGATCCCTCCAGCGGCCGATACAGCCTTCTTCTGACCAATCGGGTCCATCCGACTCGACATGGAGATTCCATAGAGAACGTGCGCATTCGGATGAATGATCTGGCATTTGCGACATGATGACCGCGGCCGATTTCTACAAGTGTTTTCAACAGAATGAACGAGTGAAGGAGTTTCCATGTCCATACAAGCAATCAGTACCCCCCTGGCCCCGGCGCCGGCAGGGCCCTATTCCCAAGCAGTCGTTGCCAATGGGATGGTCTTCACTGCCGGTTTCGGACCCCAGGCCCCGGCGACGGGACAAGTTCCAGAAGGGATCGAGGCTCAGACTGATCAGCTGATGCGCAATCTGCAAGTAGTTCTGGAACAGGCTGGTTCCGGTTGGGACAGGGTCGTGAAAGCCACTGTACACCTGCAGGAGTTGCATCGTGATTATGCCCCTTTCAATAAGGTGTATGAAAAGTATGTGAGCCCCCCGCACCCGGTTCGCACCACAGTGGGGTCGGATCTGGCAAACATTCTTGTGGAGATCGATGTTGTTGCCGTTGTCGAGGACTGACGGAAGATCACTATCGGGAAAGCATGCGAAAGGCATTGATGTGCGAGATTATTTTTCTCCTCAAGGCGCAGGCGTGGTCACATTCGGCGAAGCCATGGGTCTGTTCGAAGCTGAATCCATCGGGCGGTTGAGACCCGGGTGCACACTTTCGTTGAGCTTCGGCGGTTCTGAAAGTAACGTGGCCATCGGACTGTCGAGACTCGGTCTCCAAGCAACGTGGATGGGCGTGCTCGGAAATGACTCGATTGGGGACATGGCGCTGCGTGAGATGAGGGCCGAAGGAGTGACTGTCCTTGCCAGGAGAGCCGTAGGCGCTCCGACCGGCGTAATGGTCAAGGAGCAGCCAGCCTCATCGGTGACCAGAGTGCAATATTTTCGCGACCATAGTGCAGGCGCCAGCTTGACCTTGGATGATCTTGCTCTTGAGGTGATTCGAGAAGCACAGATCATCCATCTGACTGGGGTGACACTGGCTTTGTCGGACGAGATGCCCGAACTGGTATCAGATGTGATCGGCATGGCAAGGGAGGCCGGTGTTCTGGTCTCACTCGATCTGAATTATCGAGCGGCACTGTGGAGCGAAGAGAGCGCTCGCGCGGTGTATAGACGGCTGTTGCCAGAGGTCGACATTGTCTTCGCGGGAGAGCACGAGGCTGCGATTGCGGTCGGGTGCGAACTCGAGACAGAGGCCCTTGCCCATAAGCTGGGTGAATTCGGTCCCTCACAGTCTATTATCACCAAGGGATCGAAGGGTGCTATGGCAGTTATTGATGATCATGAATACGCAGTCGATGGTCTCTCCGTCTCCGTGGTAGATACTGTCGGTGCCGGCGATGCTTTCGTTGCCGGTTATCTTGCCGAGTTCCTGCGACAAATGCCACCGCAGGAACGCTTGGATCTCGCGAATGCTGTGGGTGCCCGGGTCTGTCAAGTGCCTGGGGATTGGGAAGGTCTGCCGTATCGCAAAGATCTTGTCGTCAGTTCGGACTCGGTGCAGAGATGAGATTTTTTATGGATGTATTGAAAGTTCCATGGCACCTAGTCCGTTGTGAAAGGGCATCTCGACAGATGCCCTGCCATAGCCGGATCTGCGTCTAGGTAGGAGACTCACATGAAATTAGAAACTCTCTTGTCCGTCAAAGACCTTCGAGTAAGCTTCGAGACCCCCAACGGAGCCTTCGAAGCCATTCACGGTGTGAGCTTCGATGTCGAAGCGGGGGAGACCCTCGCGATCGTCGGTGAGTCGGGATCGGGAAAGTCCACCATCGCCTCATGTATCAATCGATTGCTCGCAGACAATGGAACCATTTCCGCGGGAAGTATCGACTATAAGGGACGCGACCTATTGTCTGTTAGCGAAGCGGAGATGTCATCGATTCGGGGAATGGAGATCGGTCTTGTCCCGCAGGATCCGATGTCGAACCTCAATCCGGTGCGCACGGTGGGGGCACAGATTCGAGAGGCTTTGGAGATTCACGGGATCGCGAAGGGCCCTGATAGTCGCGAGCGTGTCATCGAGCTGTTGACCACGGTTGGTATCCCTGATCCGACAGTGCGTTACGAACAGTACCCCCATCAGTTCTCCGGAGGTATGAAACAGCGAGTGCTCGTCGCCATGGGGCTTGCGTGTCGGCCTCAATTGTTAATCGCGGACGAGCCTACGAGCGCCCTGGACGTCACTGTTCAACGAAAGATTCTTGACACTCTTGGGGACTTGACATCGAGCGCTGAGACTGCGGTCTTGCTGATCACGCACGACCTGGCTTTGGCAACGGAACGTGCTGATCGTGTCCTTGTGATGTATCACGGGAATCTGATCGAAGAAGGGCCGGCGAAAGAGATCCTGGCCGAGCCTCGAGAAGAATACACGCGTCGACTTGTACACGCCGCGCCCAGTTTGTCCACCACTTCTCTGATTGATCGTTCCTCCACTAGTAGCGGTCGATCGCCTCTGGTGAAGGTTGCAGGCGTGGGACGATGCTACAAGATCGGCACCGCCGGCGGGCGGTCAGATTTCTGGGCCGCACGTGATATCACCTTCGAGATCCCTCGTGGACAGACTGTATCGATTGTTGGCGAATCGGGGTCTGGCAAGTCGACGACTGCCAATATGGTGCTGGGGTTGGAAGAGGTCGACGAAGGCTCCATTGAACTTGATGGCAACTTCTTAGCGAAGATGAATCGGAAGCAGATGTTCGCACTGCGTAGTCGAATGCAGCCGGTGTTTCAGAACCCTTTTGCTTCTCTGGATCCCCGCTACACGGTTGCCGCCTCAATAGCAGAACCATTGGAAGTTCATAAGGTAGACGACCGCAATGCACGGACAAAGCGAGTGGCAGAACTCCTTGAGCAGGTCGCTTTGCCATCAAGCCTCGGGTTCCGGTATCCACATGAGCTTTCCGGTGGTCAGCGGCAGCGAGTCGCGATCGCTCGTGCCCTGGCCTTGAATCCTGAATTGGTTGTCCTGGACGAAGCGGTGTCTGCTTTGGATGTTCTTGTCCAGGCGCAGATTCTTGAGCTTCTTGCACGACTGCAAGTCGAGCTCAGTTTAAGCTACCTCTTCATCAGTCACGATCTGGCTGTTGTTCAGATGGTCTCTGACATCGTCCACGTCATGAAGGGCGGTCGAATGGTGGAGAGTGGGACACCGGCAGAGATCTTTGACAATCCGCAGGACCCTTACACTAGAGAATTGCTCGCGGCAATCCCGAGCTCAGGCTCGTGATAGGTGTGACCAGGCCCCGGGTGATGGCTGAGGCTGAACGGGTTGCGAAATATCCACTGAGTCGGACGCCGGAAGCACGGCAGCCGCTGATTGCAATTCAAAGGAGGACAGATGGGCAACGAGCGTTTAGACTCAATCTGTGAAGCAGGAGTCATCGCGGTGGTGAGGGCTCCGACGGCTCAAGCGGCCATCGATGCTGCAGACGCAGTCATCCGCGGCGGGGTCACTGGAATCGAAGTGACCTTCACCGTACCCGATGCGATCTATGTGGTTGAGAAGCTAATTGCCCGCTACGGTCAGAACGTCCAAGTGGGGCTCGGCACTATCACTACGCCTAGTCAAGCTGAAGCGGCTACGGCAACCGGCGCCGACTTCCTAGTTACTCCCGGATGCCGCGAAGATGTCGTCAAGAGCATGGTGGCCGCAGGAAGAGTCACCATGGCTGGGGCCCTGTCCCCGACCGAGGTGATGAGTGCCAATGCGCTCGGTGTAGACGCGGTGAAGCTGTTCCCCGCGTCTTTGGGCGGCCCCTCCTACCTCAGTGCTCTGCGTGGCCCGTTTCCCGACACCGACTTTGTGCCCACGGGCGGCGTGACGGCTGAAAATCTCTCGGACTGGATCGGGCAGGGGGCGATTGCTGTGGGTGCAGGCGGCGATCTGGTCAGCAGTGAGTCGGTCAGAGAGCGAGACTGGTCAGACATCGAGGCACGGGCGAGCCGTTACTCTCGCGCATTCAGGCAGACTCTCAGCCTGGAGTGAGTGTGCGCCCATGTGATCGGTAGCGGCGAAATACGGATTCGTGCGGAGGTCATATTCTTCGTGAGATGAATGCTGGATGCTAAACGGCCGTTGAGCTATTGTGGACATCTGTACGAAATCAGTCGTCCTGAGCATGTCGCAAATCGGCCCATGCGCACAGGAAGCGCCGATGATGCCGTCTGCAGTGGCTCGGCGATGATCTTTCCACGACATGGGGAGGCGAGCATGCCCAGGAAGAGCGCATCGGTGCGCCGGGAGGAGATCCTGGCTGCGACGATCGAGGAGATCGAGACCACGGGCCTGCGGGCCCTCCGTGTCGCCGATGTCGCCGATCGGCTGGGCCTGAGCCCGAGTCTGGTCATCTACCATTTCGTCACGAAGGAAGCGCTTGTTGCAGCCGCCTTCGCCCAGGCCGGGGAGAACGACCTCTACCGCGCGCGTCGCCTGGCTGCGGGACGCAAGCCCGCCCTTGAGCGATTGCGTGAGGTCATCGGCTGGTACATGCCGACCGGATCGACGAGGAGCTGGAAGATCTGGATCGACGGCTGGTCAGCAGGGCTCTTCGACCCCGATGTGAGGTCGACGTTTGCCACCCTCGACCAGGCATGGAAGATGATCCTGGCAGGACTCATCGTCGAGGGCATCGACGCGGAAGAGATTCGCAACGACGTCGTGGGGGAGGAGGCTGCGACGAGGATCCTCGCCTACCTCGACGGGCTCGCGGTCCAACTCATCTTCAACCCCGATTCCGTGTCCCCGGCGACCCTGTCCGCCTGGGTCGAGGCGTTCGTCGCAGGCGAACTGGACGCAACCCCGGATTGGTCCTGAGACGCCCTTGACTCGCCAGTCCTCGGACGGCCAGACTAGGAGTCTGAACTGAACGGCGATTCAGTAAAACACGTGGGAGCGACATGTTCATGGACATCACCTGGCAGGACCCGGTCACCGGAGCGTACGGATTCGTCGTCATCGACACGCTGGTGAGGGGGACGGCCTCGGGCGGGCTGCGAATGCGTCAGGGGTGCACTCTTGACGAGGTTCGGGGCCTGGCCCAGGGGATGACGCGCAAGGAAGCGATCCATCTGCGAGTGGGCCGGCACTACGTTCCCGTCGGCGGTGCGAAGGGCGGTATCGACTTCGACCCACGTGCCCCCGGTGCCACTGACATCCTCGAACGGTTCCTCGTCGCCGTGAACCCGATCATGCGCGCCTATTGGGCCCTCGGTGAGGACCTGGGCGTGCGCCAGAACGATATCGACGACATTCTTGCCAGGCGTGAGCTCGGGAGCGGACTCTCAGCCGTGGAGAAGCTGCTGACGGACCCGGAAGCGGCGAAAGCGCGGGCGGAGGCGGCGTTCTCCACGCTCGTCGACGGTCTGGCGCAGGATGAGCTCGTCGGCGGACTGGGAGTGGCCACCTCGGCGATCGCAGCGCTCGAAGCCGACGGACGGGACCCGGCAACCGCGACCGCAGTGATCCAAGGATTCGGATCCATGGGCGGGGCGAGCGCCCGGTTCCTCGCCGAGGCGGGGGTGCGCATCGTCGGCATCGCCGACGCCGACGGGTTCGTGTCCAACCCGGCCGGTCTCGACGTCGAGGCCCTACTGGCCACGCGTGATCCCTTCGGCGGCATCGATCGAGCCACACTGCGTCCCGAGGATCTGGACGGCGATCGCGGAGACTGGCTGGCCGCTGACGCCGATGTGCTTGTCCCGGCTGCCGTCAGCTACGCAATCACGAGTGAGAATTGTGAGGCCATCACCGCCGGGCTCATCGTCGAGGCCGCGAACATGCCCGTCCTGCCCGATGCGGAAGATCGCCTTCGGGCCCGCGGGGTCACGGTCGTTCCCGACTTCCTCGCGAACTCCGCGACGAATGCATGGTGGTGGTGGGTGACGTTCGGCGATGTCGACGGCAGCTGGGACGACAGCAGGTCGCTGGTCACCCAGACTCTGCGCGAACTCACGATCCTGGTGCTCAGCGACGCCGACCGGCAGGGCGTCACACCCCGACAGGCGGCACAGTCCCTGGTTGATGCGAATCTCGAAGCCCTCCGAGCGACCACGGATCCAGCGACCGGCGTCGATCCAGCCACCGCCGTCGGCCCAGAGACCGGCGTCGATCCAGCCACCGCCGTCGGCACCGCGACCGGTGACCAGCTTCCCGGCTCGATGGCAGAGCGTTAGAACCATGGAGCGGTTCTTCGACCCCGGCAGCGTTGCCGTCCTCGGAGCCTCGAACGACGCAGCGAAATGGGGGTTCTGGCTATCGGCGGGAGCGCTGAAGGGAACCCATCGCCGCCAGGTCTATCTCATCAACTCCCGCGTCGCCTCGATCCAGGGTGAACCCACCTTCGGCAGCCTCGCTGAGCTGCCGGAGACCCCGGAGCTCCTGGTCATCTCGATCCCGGGCCGAGGGGTGCCTGCCGTCGTCGATGAGGCGCTGGCGGCCGGAGTGCGCGCCTTCCTCATCATCTCCGCCAGGGTGCCGGATGCTGCAGAGATGGCCCAACGCATCATCTCCGCAGGTGCCCGCCTCATCGGTCCCTCCTCCTTAGGCGTTGTCGATGCGAGCAACGATCTGCTCCTAGCGTGGGGCAACTTCACGCCGGGGTCTCTGGCCGTGGTGACGCAGAGCGGCCAATTGGGTACGGAGATCGCAACCCTCTCGGCACGCAGCGGACTCGGAATCTCACGCTTTGCCTCCATCGGGGGACAGTCCGATGTGAGGGCCGCGGAGATCCTGACCTCCCTGGTCGATGACGAGGCCACCACACAGGTCGTCCTCTACCTCGAGTCCTTCACCGGCGGCAGTGCCCTGGTCGCGGCCATGCAGGCGCTGCGCGCGGCCGGAAAGCCCACAATGATCCTGACCACGGGCCAATCCGACGCCGGTGCCCGGCTCGCGAAATCGCACACCGGATCGCTCACCTCGGCGATGGATACGGTCGATGCCGCCTGCCGCGCGGCCGGCGCGATCCGGCTCTCGACTCCGGGGGAGGCGGTCGAATTCGCCGGTTTCCTCGCCACGTCGTGGCTGCCCGCGGGCAAGAAGATCGCCATCATCTCCGACTCTGGCGGGCAGGGCGCGATCGCGGCGGACCGAGCCGAATCCCATGGTCTGCGCGTCAACGTCCTCAACACCGCCACCCGCGCCCGGGTTGAAGGCCACCTGCCGCTGGCCGGGCATATCGACAACCCGATCGATCTCGACGGGGCAGGGGAGGCGGACCTGTCCGTGCATGCGTGTCTCGTCGATGAGCTCCTGGCCGATGAAACGATCGACTCAGTCATCCTCAGCGGGTACTTCGGCTGCTACGGCGAGGACATTCCCGCACTCCTCGATGCGGAACTGGCCGAGGTGGGAGCGCTGGGGGAGACCGTGCGCAAGCACCGCAAACCACTCATCGTCCACTCGATGAGCGCCGATTCACCCGCCGTGGCCGCACTGTGGGAGAACTCGATACCTGTCTACACCTCGATCGAATCGGTCATGCGCGTCGTCGCCGGAGCAGGCTTCTACGCCTCACACGCCGGGCGCATCACCGAGGCACTGGAACGCTCGGGTCCGGTCACGCCGTGGGGGACCGGATACGCGGCGGCGCGGGACACGATCTCCGCGGCCGGGGTGCCGGTGCCCCGGGCGCAGACCGTGAAACGCGGAACAGAACTCGCCGAGGTGATGGCCGGCTCGGACCTGACCCCGCCGTTTGTACTCAAGGCCGGGTGGCCCGCCCACAAAACGGAACTCGGCGCGATCGCCCTGGGGCTTCGCGATGCCACGGCCCTCGAAGACGCCTACACGGAGATGGTGGCCCGCCTCGGCGAGGGCGAGTACATCGTCGAGGAGATGGACACCCGCGGTGAAGCCGTCGAGATCCTCGTCGGTGGGCGACAGGACGAGAACTTCGGGCCCATCGTGATGGTGGGAGCCGGAGGAACCGAGACGGAACTCTACGGCGACACCTGGCTCGAGCTGGCACCGGTGACGCATGCGGAAGCACTCGATATGGTCTCCCGGCTCACGTGCTACCGGCTGCTGACCGGGTGGCGTGGACGGCGTGCCGCCGACCTTGACGAACTGGCCGAGATCATCGTCTCGGTGTCCCGTCTGATCGCTGGCAGCAACGAGATCCAGGAGGTCGAGATCAACCCGGTGCGCGTCACCCCGGACGGGGCGCTCGCCGTGGACGCTCTCGTCGTGACCAACCGAGACGACGAGAGCGATGACGGCACCGACGACAACAGCAGTAGCGACAGCGGCAGCAACACCAATGGCGATGGCAGCGACAACGGCAAAAGCGACAACGATGGCAATGGCGAGAAGGAGTCACGATGACAGAGGTACAGGCAGAGATCACGGGTGGCGCACACCTGGCTCGTGCGTTGAGGGCCGAGGGCATCACGCGCGTCTTCGGGATCCCCGGGACGCACAACCTTGAGATCTTCGCGCAGCTGGCAGCTGAGGGAATCGACATCGTCTCGCCGCGGCACGAGCAGGGTGCCGGATATATGGCCGACGGTGCTGCACGCGTGACCGGAGAGGTGCAGGTCGTCGTGACGACGACGGGACCGGCGGTGTTCAACGCGCTGACCGCGCTGCTGCAGTCCTTCACCGACTCGGTTCCGGTCCTGCTCATCAGCCCCGGAATGCCATTGACCCACCCGGGACGGGGCAACGGACTCCTCCACGAGGTGCGCAATCAGAGCCAGGCGATCGACGCCGTCCTCGGTGACAGTCATCGGGTGACGAGCCCCGGTGAGGTGTCGTTGGCGGTCGGACAGGCCCTGTCGCGCATGCGCACCGGGCGCGCTCGCCCCGCCTACATCGAGATCCCACTCGATCTCATCGAGGCCGCTGGGCCCGGGTGGGCCCACCCGGCGATCACCCGCCCGCATCCGAGCTCTGAGCCCTCCGCGATCAGGTCCGCCGCCGAGGCGCTGGCTGGCGCCCAGCGTCCCCTCCTCATCGTCGGGGCTGGGGCCCGCAGCGCCGGAGCCGAGATCGAAGAGCTTTCCCGGGTGCTCGGTGCCGGTGTCATCCTGTCCTCGAACGCGAAGGGAACGATCGATGATGAGTTCGAGAACAACCTCGGCGCCATCGGGGTCCTCGAAGCCTTGCCGGAGGTGCTCAGCGCTGCCGATGCGGTGGTGGCCATCGGCACGGAACTGGCTCCCAGCGATTTCTGGCCCGAACCGATGCCGCTTCCGCACGCCATCGTGCGCATCGACATCGACGAGGAGCAGATGCTGCGCAACGCCCGCGTCACCCACCCGATCGTGGCCGATGCCAAAGACGCGACGATCGCGCTGACACACCAGCTGCACCAGACCAGGTCGACCAGTGGCTCCGGGAACAGTGTCGAGTGGCTGCGTGGCTGGCAGGACACGATCACGGCCGCAGCCAAGGATGAAGGTGCGCCGTGGGCACAGCTGTGCGCAGGGCTCAACGACTACACCGCCTTGGCGACATCACCGGTCATCATCGCCGCGGATTCTACGATGTGCTGCTACTACGGAGTGCAGACCGGATGGATGGCACGCCGAGGTGACCGTTTTCTCTACCCGGCAGGCGCCGGAACCCTGGGATACGGGCTGCCCGCGGGAATCGGTGCGAAACTCGCCGTGCCCACCGCAAGGGTCGTGGCGATCGAGGGTGATGGGGGCGCGATGTTCACGATCACCGAACTCGCCGCGGCAGCGCAGGCACGAGCATCACTGTCACTCATCGTCGTCGACAACGGCGGGTACGGGGAGATCCGCAACGAAATGGCCGATCGCGGCGACACTCCTGCGGGTGTGGCACTGCTGGGCCCCGACTTCCCGAGCCTGGCTCAGTCGATGGGCGCTCGCGGTGTCCACGTCGAGACCCAGGAACAGCTGACCTCGGCGCTGAAGCAGGCCGAGGACTTCGCGGGACCAACACTCATCCACATCATCGAGGACTCCCGTGCCGCCACGGACATGCTGGGTGACTCTCGGCCGGCAGACTGTTCACACGAGTCGACACACAATTCGCACGAGAAGAAGGACCTGACATGAGCTACACACCCTGGCCACTCAGCGATGAACAGAATGACATCATCGAACTGTGCGCCACCTTCGCCAAGGACAAGATCCGACCCATAGGGCACACAGTCGACGAGGCGGACACCGAGTCCCCGGTCGAGCTCTTTCGCGAAGCCTCGCGCGTGGGCATCACCGACTTCATGATTCCCGAGGAGTACGGAGGTGGTGGCTTCACCGACGTCTTCACCCAATGCCTCGTCCAGGAACAGCTGTGCTTCGGAGATCCCGGCATCGGCAACCTGCTGTGCTCCAACGGCTTCTTCGCCGATCCGATCCTCGCGCTGGGCACCGAAGAGCAGAAGGAGACCTGGCTGCGTCCCCTGACCGGACCCGATCCGATCTTCACCGCTCTGGCGACGACCGAACCGGGTTCGGGATCCGACTCCGCCTCGATCACCACCAGAGCCGAGCCTGTCGACGGCGGATACCTCCTCAACGGACAGAAGGTCTGGATCTCCAACGCCGGACTGGCCGAGGGCTATGTCGTCTTCGCCAAGACCGACCCTGCGCAACGCTCACGAGGAGTCACCGCATTCCTCCTGCCGAAAGACACCGAGGGCATGGACTTCGGTGCGCCGATGAAGAAGATGGGTCAGCGTGCGATCGTGTGCAGGGAGATCTTCTTCTCCGACGCGTTCGTGCCGACCCACAACCGCCTCGGCGAGGAGGGGCAGGGTTTCTACGGGCTGATGCGCACCTTCGACATCTCCCGTGTGGTCCTCGGCGCCGCAGCGCTGGGCACCGCCAGAGCCGCCTACGAATACGCCCGCGACTATGCGCGTGAACGCACACAGTTCGGCAAAACGATCATCGAACACCAGTCCGTTGCCTTCCGCCTTGCGGACATGTCGGCGCGCATCGATGCCGCCTGGCTGCAGGTCCTGAATGCGGCCCGGATGATCGATGCCGGTGATGCGGTACCGCGAGAGAAGGTCACCGCAGCGGCGGCCATGGCGAAGCTCAATGCCTCGGAGACGGCGATGTTCTGCACCTGGGCCGGCATCCAGACCCTGGGCGGTTGGGGCTATTCGCGAGAGCACCCGGTCGAGCAGTGGATGCGAGATGCGAAGCTCGAGGAGATCGAGGAGGGCACCTCAGACATCATGCGGCTGCTCATCTCACGAAATCTGCCCTGATCCGGCTCGAGCTCGCGTGCTCGAACCGGTGGAAACATGCTGGTCTCTCGGCGTGCTCGATCCGGTGTGATCACGGCCGATCAGTTATTTTCCGAGGTCACAGGGCGTCATCTGGAATAGACCTCTGCAATACCGTGTTGTTCGAGATGAGACCCTGCTATAGGGTCGAAATGAAGCCGCCGACCTGGCGGACATCAATTCTCTTCAGGAGGAATTTCATGGCTGAGCAGTACGTCCTTCCGGAACTGCCCTACGACTACTCCGCACTTGAGCCGCACATCTCGGCTCGCATCATGGAGCTGCACCACGACAAGCACCACGCAACCTACGTCAAGGGTGCCAACACTGCTGTTGAACAGCTGGCCGAAGCCCGCGAAAGCGGAAACCTCGCCAACGTTCCGAAGCTGACCCGCGACCTCGCGTTCAACCTCGGCGGACACGTCAACCACTCGATCTTCTGGAACAACATGTCTCCAGACGGTGGCGACAAGCCCGTCGGCGAACTCGCAGCAGCCATCGACGACCAGTTCGGCTCCTTCGACAAGTTCCGTGAGCACTTCACCACGGCAGCCACCACGATCCAGGGCTCCGGCTGGGCCGTGCTCGTCTACGATCAGCTCGGTGGAAATCTCTTCATCGAACAGCTCAAGGACCAGCAGTCGGACATCCAGCTCGGTGGAACCCCGGTTCTTCAGCTCGATATGTGGGAGCACGCCTTCTACCTTGACTACCAGAACGTCAAGCCTGACTACGTCAAGGCCTGGTGGAACATCGTGAACTGGGCAGACGCCGGCGCACGCTTCGACCGCGCCGTCGCTCAGACCAAGGGACTCCTGCTCGGCTGATAGCCTGACAGACCCCTAAACGGCGGCCCCGACCCATAGCGGCGGGGCCGCCGTTTTCATGTCCCGGATCCTTTGTCGCTCAGGCGGACACCTGAGCAACCTTCCCGGCGCCGGGAAACCCTGCCATGGAGTGGTCCCCAAAGGTTGCTCAGCGTCCGGAGAGGTCAAAAGTTGCCCTGCCTCGACTGTCCCCGGCCCACTACGCTTGGCCCATGACCGCCTCTCTCAGACGCTGGCACCGCGCTGACGCGGATACCCTCGTCGACATCTATGCCCGTGCTGACTCGGATCTTCTCAACAACATCCCTGACGATCTCTCACTGGCGGGCGCGCAGACATGGCTGGACTGGGCCGGTGGCGCAGAAGACGATGGTTCAGCAGTGGCCCTCGCAATCGTGGACGGCGACGAAAGCCCGGTCGGCAATGTCATGGCGACATCCATCGACCAACGAAATTCGACCGCCTGGATCTCCTACTGGCTTGACCCGAGCGCCCGCGGTCAGGGACTTGCAGCGGCCGCTCTGCGCAGCTTCGTCGATTACCTGCACGATGAGCACAACGTCTACCGTCTTGAACTGGGCTACCGGTTGAACAATCCAGCATCGGCAGCAGTCGCCGCGAGTGCCGGATTCATCGTCGAAGGTAGGCAGCGCGAACGACTGCTCTACGACGGAGTCCGGTTCGACACAGAAGAATGTGCTCGACTGGCCGGAGACCCACGGCCGCAACGGCGCAGACTGCCGATCCGTGCGTCAGAGACCACATCACCTGATGAGGGTGGCCGGGCCGGAAGTCGTTAGACTGGCCTGCGGAGATCGTCGAGCAAGGAGTTACGAACTTATGAATGCGATTCGAGTAGCCGTCATCGGAGCACAGGGCCGCATGGGCGCCCAGGCTGTCGATGCCATCACCGAGGCCGAGGGTCTCGAACTCATCGCGGCTCTGGGCAGCAGCGACTCCTTGGAGACCCTGCTGGAGAAGAACATCGACGTTGCGGTCGAACTTACGGTCCCGAAATCGACCGAAGACAATGTGCGCTTCCTGGTCGAGCACAACATCGACACCGTTGTGGGCACCACCGGCTGGGACAACGATCGTCTGGCTCGGCTCAAGGACTCCCTGCAGAGCCATCCGAAGACCGCCGTCCTCATCGCCCCGAACTTCTCGATCGGCGCAGTCCTGGCGATGCGATTCGCAGAACTGGCCGCACCGTACTTCGACTCCGCCGAGGTCGTCGAAATCCACCACACACGTAAACTCGACGCTCCCTCAGGCACCGCTAACCACACGGCCCAGCGCATCGCCGCGGCCCGCAATGCGGCGGGCCTGCCGCAGGTCCCCGACTCCACCGAGAGCGACCCCAACGGGGCCCGTGGAGCCGTCATCGACGGCATCCACGTCCACGCCATCCGTCAGCAGGGCATGAATGCCTCCGAAGAGATCCACTTCGGTTCCGACGGCGAGGCGCTGACCATTCGCACGGATTCACATTCCACCTCGGCGTTCATGCCCGGAATCGTCACCGCGGTGCGTTCGATCGCCGAGTACACCGGTCTGGTGCACGGCCTCGAGAACATGCTCGACCTCTGATGTCCAAAGGCAAAATCGGGGCGATCATCGTCTCAGTGGTGCTCGTCTTCTACTTCGTCCTCATGGGGCATCGAGCATGGATACTGGTCAGAGAACCCGACCTGGTTCCACGGCTGATGGGTATCGCCCTCTTTGTCCTGCCCCTTATCGGAGCATGGACGCTGGTCGTCGAGCTCATGTTCGGCGCACGGACTGAGAAACTGGCACGCATCCTCAAATCCGAGGATGGACTTCCCATTGATGACCTGCCGCGGACACCGGGCGGAAAGATCATTCGCCAAGCCGCCGACGAGGAATTCGGAAAGTACCAGGCCGAAGCTGAGACAGCGCCTGAAGACTGGCGTTCATGGTTCCGTCTCTCCTGCGCCTACGACGCGTGCGGGGACCGCAAGCGTGCCAGATCAACGATGCGCAAGGCCGTCAATATGTATCGGGTCGGCGCGAAGCAGAATTCCTAGCCGAGTCTGAATCCGGACTCGGAATCGGTGACGCGGACCGAATCACCGCGGCGACTCCCGCTTCCAGCGGACCGTGGGCACCGATCGCCAGCTTCCACAGCAGCGCAGACCCGATGAACACGAGAGCATGGACACTGAACTCCACGGCCTGCGGTGTCATCATCTCGCCGCCGAGGAGCGGAGTGGCTTCGACCCAGGGGCGAGTGATCTGGAGCAGGATGACGTGGGCGAAGTACACGCTCAAGGGCATCGAACCGGGAGCCGTCAACGGTGCAAGCACCCAGGTCTTTCGTCCCAGAAGAACAGCCAGCGACTGACAGGCGACGATGGTCAACAGCGCCGTCCCAGCCGTGGAGAGCAGGTCGAAGGGTGTCCCCGAGTGCGGGCCGGCGATCGCCAGCCACCACCAAGAGGTCGTCGGCGTCACCCCATAGCTGCCGGTGAACAGCGCCGCGTTGAGGTCGGTTCCATACAGCTCGGAGACCCGGACCAGGACAGGACCTCCGCCGGCGACGTTGAGGAGCAGCCACGAGACGCCCTTGCCGATGAGGAAGAGTCCGAGTCCGGCGGCGAAGAGGGACATGAGGTGCTTGCCGATGTCGACCTTCGCCACCGCCATCCCCAGCACAATGTAGGACAGCCACTGCAGAACCGGATAGTAGCCGGTGAGCACCAGATCGTGGAGCATCGTCAGCGGAGTCGCAAAATCGAACCATGACATTGACGAGTACTTCGGCTCCAGCCCGAACTGACTGCGGATGAGCATCGAGAGCACAGGACTGAGGATCATCCACGCCAGGGCGGTGACGAAGAGGGTGCGGGTGCGCAGGCGCAGGAATAGCATCGCAATGGCGAACATGACCCCGTAGTTGACGAGGATGACAGCCAGCAGCGTCGACACCGATCCCAGGCACAGTCCGATGAGAATGATTGCTCCCGCGCGGATGAGCACACTGGGTGCAGCATCGCGCAGGCGCCCGGAGCCTGCCATCCGCGACCGTGTGGCGAGAACCAGCGAACAGCCGGCCAGGACCGCGAACAGTGCCGAGGCTCGGCCTGCGAACACAGCGGCCCAGGTAGGGAAGCCCTCAGGGTCGGATAGGGCGAAGATATGGGTGACCATCATCGCGAACAGGGCGATTCCGCGTGCGGCATCGAGCCCGATGAGGCGGCCGGGGGGACTCAGATGTTCCAGAACCGATTGACCCGGCGCAGTCGCCGAGATGGGGGAGCGGTGAGAGCTCATGCCTCGATTCTCACATGCCCCGGAACGTTCCCGCTGTTCTGCACCTAGCGCCGGGGTCTTCCACGCCGAGCGCCGGGACTTCCCCCGTTAGTCATACCGTGATATGAATTACGGGTCAGGACCCACCGCATGCATCAAGGATGATCATGTCTTCACTGTTCCCACGCCTCTTCGAACCCATCACACTGGGCCCGAGGACCATTCGCAATCGCATCGTGTCCTCAGGCCACGACACGGTCCTCGATGACCACGGGAAGATCGGCGACGATCTCGTGGCCTATCACGAAGCACGAGCCCAGGGCGGCTGTGGGCTCATCGTCCTCCAGGTCTCCGGAGTTCACGAGACCGCCCGCTACACGAACCATGTGCTCATGGCCACCGATGATTCCTCGGTGCCCGGATACGGAGCCGTCGCCGAGGCAGTCCACGCTCATGGTGCCACGATCTTCGCTCAGCTCTTCCACCCCGGCCGGGAGGTCATGGACGGTGAGCGCGGCATGGCACCGCGAGCAGTCGCACCCAGCGACGAACCGCAGGAGCGCTTCAAGGTGGTCCCCGAGGCACTGAGCACCGAAGCGATCAAGGAGATCATCGCCGGCTACGCGAGCGCCGCCAAGCGGATCAGTGACAGCGGCATCGACGGCGTCGAGATCGTCGCCAGCCACGGGTATCTGCCCATCCAATTCTTCAACCCGCGAGTGAATGCGCGCACCGACGAATACGGTGGCAGTCCGGCCAACCGTCGTCGCTTCCTCGCCGAGGTGGTCGCCGGGGTCCGCGAAGCAGTGGGCCCCGACGTCGTGGTCGGCCTGCGGATCTCAGGAGAGGAGAAGACCGAAGACGGGATGGTCGCCACCGAGGTCCTCGACCTCATCGAACACCTCGATGGAATGAAGACGGGTTCTGATGCTGGCCCCAGCGCGGGCGACATCGAGGAAGTGGACTGCCTCGACTACTTCTCGATCACGGCCGGAGACTCCTCGACCCTGCAAGGTGCGGTGCACATCGTGCCCTCGATGCAGATCGACCCGGCCTATGCCGCGACCCTGTCCGAACAGGTCAAGAAGATCACAGACAAACCGGTCATGGTCGCCGGACGAATCAACCAGCCGCACGAAGCGGAGAAGGCCATCGCCGAGGGGCGCACGGACATGGCGATCATGACCCGGGCGATGATCTGCGATCCCGAGATCGCCAGCAAGGCGCAGCGAGATGCGGTGGACGAGATCCGGGCCTGCATCGGCTGCAACCAGGCCTGCATCGGACACTTTCAGATGGGTGTGCCCATCTCCTGCATCCAATACCCCGAATCGGGCAGAGAGCTTCAGTTCCTGCCTCGGCCCACGGTGAGGATCCGGCGTCGTGTCCTCGTCATCGGCGGCGGACCAGCCGGACTCAAGGCGGCAGCGGTGGCAGCCGAAGCCGGTGATGACGTCGTGCTCTGCGAACGCGAGCCCCACCTCGGCGGGGCCGTGCTGCTGGCACAGGAACTGCCCTACCGATCCGAATTCGGGGGAGCCGCGACGAACCTGAGCGCCGAGGCGAGACGAGCCGGCGTTGACATCCGCACCTCGACGCCGGTGACCCAGCAGGTCTTCGACGAGGTGGCACCCGAACATGTGATCGTTGCGACGGGTGCGCAGCAGCGCATGCCCCACCTTGAAGTCGACGACGAGGCCTTCGTCATCGGTGCCCGCGACTATCTCATGACCCAGCCGACCCTGCCGAAAGGTCGCGTGCTCGTCAATGACTGGAAGGGCGACTGGATCGGCCTGGGCATCGCGTTGCGTTTGGCCGAGGCTAGGGTGCCGGTGACCTTGGCGACGGCGGCGAACTTCGCCGGAGCCGCCATCCAGCAGTACACGCGCACGCTGCTCATGTCCCAGGCACTGCGGACAGGAGTCGACTTCGTCAACGACGCTCGCCTCGTCGGAGTCGATGCGACGACCGGGTACCTGCAGTCAACCCTGTGCGAGATCGTCCACGAGGTCGACGGTGTGGCCGCCACGATCGTCTCCGGGGCCCCACAATCCGTGGTCCCCGATCTTGATTTCGGGACTGCGAGCGTTCGGACCATCGGAGATGCCGTGGCCCCGCGGACCGTGGAGGAAGCGGTCTTCGAAGGACTCGAGGCTGCGAGCAGTCTGGCGCCAGTCCCGTGAGTCCACGTCCCCAGTTCTCCACGACCGAAGTCGACGCCCGGCGCGCCGCGATCCTCGAAGCAGCCCTTGACCAGATCGCTGCGCAGGGGCCCGAGTCTGTCCGGATGAAGGACATCGCCGAGGCAGCAGGACTGTCTGTGGGCACCCTGCAGTACTATTTCGGATCCCGCGAGTCACTGCTCGTCCACGCCTTCTCGACCCACAGCAGCGCAACCGTCGACGCCATCGCGGGTCTCACACGGAAGGACTCCATCGCGGGTCTCACCAGGAGACAGGGGACAGCGTGGGAGACGCTGCAGGCGAGTCTGCAGGCCGTGCCGAGGATCGGTGACCTCAGACGCCGCTCACAGGTGTGGCTCGAGCTCATCGCCGCCTCGTCGCGCAACGGCTATCTGCGCGACTCCGCCGACGCTGTCTTCGACACCTGGCGTGCCCACTTTCGGACCCTCATCGAAACCGGCATCGACGATGGAAGTTTCAGCCCGCACACCGAAGTGGATCTCATCGTCGACATTCTCATCGCAGCGATCGACGGCTTCGACATGGCGGTGGCCGCCGGCCGCAGCGATGTCACACCCGAGAGGATCGCAGACTCCCTCGAACTCACCGCGAGGAGCCTGCTGGGTGTCCATGGCAGGGCCACCAACAGCGCATACGCCAGCACAACCCTCTGAAGCCCGATCCATGTGATCTGTCTCTCGTGCTGAAAACACCACCGATCGCCCCGGGTGAACGTCCCGCACACCGCCGATGAGCGGGGCGCGGCGACGGGTGGCAGGCGGTGATCAGAAAATGCGCCGGTGGCGCGCGCACGGCCACTGCCGCAGACTAAGACTGTGCGCGGTATCCTTTTCGTATGGCGATTCTCGGTGACAACGCAGCGGCCGCTGCAATTGATGCGTTCGGTACTGTCGGCACGGCGATGGTGACGCCGTTCAAGGACGACGGAACCATTGATTATCCTGCCGTGGAGAAGGTAGCGAACCATCTCGTCGACCTCGGCAACAACATGCTCGTCGTGTCCGGAACCACCGGCGAATCACCGACGACGACCGACGACGAGAAGATCGAGCTGCTCAAGGTCGTGCGCGGCGTCATCGGCAACCGGGCGAAGATCATCGCGGGCACCGGCAACAACGTCACTTCGCATACCATTGACCTGTCCAAGCGTTCGGCAGCAGCCGGTGCCGATGGCATCCTCATCGTCACCCCCTACTACTCGAAGCCGACACAGCCGGCCATCGCCGCCCACATGTGCGCGGCCGCGGACTCCACCGATCTTCCCGTCATGCTCTATGACATCCCAGGACGATCGGGCGTGCCCATCCGCACGGAAACTCTCCTCGGGTTGGCCGATCATCCCAACATCCTCGCGGTCAAGGACGCCAAGGGCGACCTCTTCGCCTCCGCGCAGGTGATGAACCGCAGCTCCCTCGTCTACTATTCGGGCGAAGACGCACTCAACCTTCCGCTGCTGGCACTCGGCGCCCTGGGCGTCGTCTCCGTTGCTGGCCACGTCTGCACACCACGGTTTGCCGACATGGTCGAGGCCGTGGCGAACAACGACCTCACCACCGCTCGCGCGATCGCCCATGAAACGGCGGACATGGTCGACGCGCTCATGAATCACATGCCGGGAGTCACCTCGGCGAAGGCCGCATTGCAGGCCCAAGGAATACTTGACAACCGCGGAACACGAATGCCGCTGCTCCCAGCAGATGAAGAGCAGATGGCGCTCGTGACCGCCCAATTGACCAGGAGTGGTTACCTCAGTGAATAATGCATTGACTCAAGAATTGAAGCTTCCGCCGAAGATGGACGCAGAGGCCGTCCGCATCGTCGCACTCGGCGGCCTCGGCGAAGTCGGTCGCAACATGACCGTGTTCGAATACCACGGCAAGCTGCTCATTGTGGACTGCGGCGTCCTCTTCCCCGAAGAGGACCAGCCCGGCGTCGACCTCATCCTTCCCGATTTCGCCTACCTCGATGACCGTCTCGACGACATCGTCGGCCTCGTTCTGACCCACGGCCACGAAGACCACATCGGTGCCGTGCCCTACCTGCTGCGTCGCAAGGCCGATATCCCGATCCTCGGTTCGAAGCTGACGATCGCGCTCATCGAGGCCAAGCTCAAGGAACACCGGATCAAGCCGATCACCCGCGTGGTCAAGGAAGACGACCTCGACCAGCTCGGTCCCTTTGACCTTGAGTTCGTCGCCGTCAACCACTCGATTCCCGACGCGCTCGCGGTCTTCATCCGCACCGGCGCAGGAAACATCCTCCACACCGGCGACTTCAAGATGGACCAGCTGCCTCTCGACGGCCGCATCACGGACCTGCGTGCCTTCGCCCGCCTCGGCGAGGAAGGTGTCGACCTGTTCATGACGGACTCGACGAACGCCGAGGTCCCCGGGTTCACCGCCCTGGAGAAGGACATCGGACCGGTTCTCGAGAACCTCTTCGGTCACGCCGAGCGTCGGATCATCGTCGCCTCATTCTCCTCACACATCCACCGTGTCCAGCAGGTGCTCAACGCCGCCGACGCGCACGGTCGCAAGGTCGCGCTCGTCGGCCGGTCGATGGTGCGCAACATGAAGATCGCCGAAGATCTCGGCTACCTTGAGGTCCCACGCGGTGCCCTCATCGACATCAAAGAGGTCGACAAACTCCCCGATGACCAGGTCGTGCTCATGTGCACCGGTTCGCAGGGTGAGCCGATGGCCGCGCTCTCGCGCATGGCCAACCGCAGCCACCGCGTCGAGGTGGGCGACGGCGACACCGTCATCCTCGCCTCCTCACTCATCCCCGGCAACGAGAACTCCGTGTTCAAGGTCATCAACGGGCTGATGAAGCTGGGTGCCAATGTCATCTCGAAGGCAGACGCCAAGATCCACGTCTCCGGCCACGCGTCCGGCGGCGAGCTGCTCTACTGCTACAACATCGTCAAGCCCCGCGGAGTCATGCCCGTCCACGGCGAATGGCGACACATGCTGGCCAATGCCAGGCACGCCGAGGCGACCGGGGTGAATCCGGACAACATCGTCCTTGCCGACGACGGTTGGGTCGTCGACCTCAAGGACGGTCACGCCGAGGTCGTCGGTGCAGTGGACTGCAACTTCGTCTTCGTTGACGGCTCCTCCGTCGGTGAGATCACCGAGGCGGATCTCAAGGACCGTCTTGTGCTCTCCGGCGAAGGCTTCGTCACGATCTTCATGGCCATCAACAGCCAGTCGAAGTCCCTCATCGCCGGGCCCGAGATCCACGCCCGCGGTGTGGCCGAATCCGATTCCGTTTTCGACTCCATTATGCCGAAGGTCACGAAGGCCGTCGAAGATGCGCTCAAGGACGGCAACACCGACCAGTACCAGCTGCAGCAGGTTGTGCGCCGCACTGTGGGACGTTGGGCGTCCTCGAAGCTGCGTCGCAAGCCGATGATCGTCCCCATGGTCGTCATCGTCTGAGTTCGCTTCGCTGAGTTCGCTTCGCTGAGTACTCTCGTGTGAGTTCAGACACTTCGCCCGCGGTGCACCCTCGAAGGAGGGCGCATCGCGGGCGAAGTCGTATCTGCGGGGCCTTGGCCCCACGGCCTCGAAGTCTCTGTCGTCGATCACCGCCAACTCGTCTGTCTCTGCCCCCGATCAATGCGAAGCTCGTTTTCACCGTCCCCGGCGACGATAAAAACGGGCTTCGCATTGATCGAGGCCGCGCGTTAGTCTCGAAGGAGTCAGGCCGCCCCGCTCGAAGAGTGAGCCCGGGCACTTCTGGTGGTGTCTCAGAACGAGGGAAGGGTTTGACGAGAGGTGCGTCACCTCCTATTCTTTTCGTTGTGTGAACAATAAATTTCACGATGTGAAAGTTTTGCAGGCCAAACCCCGTTGCCAGCGACAAGCGATGCACTAGTGAAAGTGCCGACTAAGGAGAACCACGGATGACTGCTCATATCGAGAATCTGAACATTCCAGAAGGCATGGAGATTACCGGCGAACTGCCGGACGGGGCAGAGAAGGTACTCACCCCCAAAGCTCTCGAGCTCATCGTCGAGCTGAACCGGAAGTTCAACGGCACCCGCCTCGAACGATTGGAGGCTCGCAAGGAGCGCCAGGCTCAGATTGCCGCCGGCGCTGACCTCGACTTCCTCCCCGAGACCGCCGAGATCCGCAACGATCCCAGCTGGCAGGTCGCACCACCGGCACCCGGTCTCGAGGACCGGCGCGTGGAGATGACCGGACCGACGTACAAGAAGATGACGATCAACGCCCTGAACTCCGGGGCCAAGGTGTGGCTGGCTGACCAGGAGGATGCGAACACCCCACAGTGGGATTCGGTCATCGGCGGACAGCTCAACCTGCTCGACGCACTCAACCGCGAGATCGACTTCACCTCGCCCGAGGGCAAGAGCTACACCCTGGCCCCCGACGAGGAGCTGCCGACCATCGTCGTCCGTCCCCGCGGCTGGCACATGCCGGAGAAGCACATCCTCGTCGACGGCGAGGAGACATCCGGCTCGCTCGTCGACTTCGCGCTCTACTTCGCCACCGCCGGACAGCTTCAGATCGAAAAGGGCAAGGGCCCGTACTTCTACCTCCCGAAGATGGAATCCCATCTCGAAGCTCGTCTGTGGAACCAGGTATTCGACCATGCAGAGGACTCCTTCGGCCTGGACCGTGGGACCATCCGCGCCACCGTGCTCATCGAGACCTACCCTGCGGCCTTCGAGATGGAAGAGATCCTCTACGAGCTGCGCGAGCACTCCTCGGGTCTCAATGCCGGCCGCTGGGACTACATCTTCTCCGTGATCAAGAACTTCCGCGCCCGCGGTGCTGACTTCCTGCTGCCCGACCGTTCTGACGTGACGATGACGGTGCCGTTCATGCGTGCCTACACCGAGCTCCTCGTTCACACCTGCCACAAGCGCGGCGCGCACGCCATCGGCGGCATGTCCGCCTTCGTGCCGGCGAAGGATCCGGAGGCGAACGAGGCCGCATTCAACAAGGTCCGCGAGGACAAGTCCCGTGAGGCCGGCAAGGGCTTCGACGGCTCCTGGGTGGCCCACCCCGGCATGGTCGCACTGTGCAAGGAGGTCTTCACCGAGACGCTGGGTGCCAAAGCCAACCAGATCGAGAACAAGCGCGACGATGTGTCCGTGACTGCAGCCGATCTCCTCGACGTCAAGTCGACCCCAGGATCGATGACGGAGCAGGGTCTGCGGACCAACGTCTCCGTCGGCATCCAGTACCTGCGCGCCTGGTTGGAAGGAAACGGCGCCGTCGCCATCAACGGACTCATGGAAGATGCCGCGACCGCTGAGATCTCCAGGTCTCAGGTCTGGCAGTGGATGGACGCCGGAGTCGAACTCGACACCGGAGTCACCGTCACAGCCGACTTCGTGCGCCAGGTCGTGACCGAAGAGGTTGCGAAGCTTCCGGGTGAGCAGGCGGATTGGAAGGATGCCACCGACACATTCCTGTCCGTGGCCGTCGCAGACGAGTACGTCGACTTCCTGACGCTGCCGGCCTACGCCCGCATGCCCTGATCTGCGCGCGCCTGTGGGCTGAACTAAAGCCCTGAGTCGGCACGGTTCAGGAGTCTCACCACGTAAGAACGCCGTCGAAAATGTGCTCCTTGGCACATTTTCGGCGGCGTTCTTCGCTAAGCTCGACATCATTGACGCAAGGAGGCGGAAGTGGACAAGAGCAGAGTCGACTCGGTTCTCACACGGATCGAACCGCATTTGCCACCAGGGGCGATCGTCACCGACGAGAACGAACGCAAAACCTATGAGTGCGATGGTCTGGCCGTGCACAGGACCGTCCCGGCCCTGGTCATCCGCGTCACCTCCACCGCCGAGGTGGCCGTTGCCGTGCGTGCCTGTCACGAGTTCGCTGTCCCCTTCGTCGCCCGGGGTTCGGGCACCGGACTCTCCGGTGGTGCCCAACCGCACGCCGAGGGCGTGCTCATCGTCATGTCGACGATGCGAGACATCCTCGATATCGATCCGCTGGCCCAGCGCGCCATCGTGCAGCCCGGGGTCATCAACCTCAATCTCTCCAATGAGGCCAACCCGCACGGCTACTACTTCGCCCCGGACCCTTCGAGTCAGAGCGTGTGCTCGATCGGCGGCAACGTCGCTGAGAACTCCGGCGGTGCCCACTGCCTCAAATACGGGTTCACCACCAACCACGTCACCGGCCTCACCCTGGTCACCGCCCAGGGTGACATCGTCGAGATCGGGGGAGATGCTCCCGAATATCCCGGCTATGACCTCCTCGGTGTGCTCTGCGGATCAGAGGGGACGCTGGGCATCGTCACCGAGGTGACCGTGCGTCTGACCCGGCTGCCCGAAGCGGTGGAGACGCTGCTCATCGGGTTCGAGTCGACCGATGCGGCAGGAGAGGCGGTCAGCGACATCATCTCCGCGGGGATCATGCCCGCCGCCATCGAGATGATGGACGCCCTGGCCATCGAGGCCGCAGAGAAGGCCGTGGCGTGTAACTACCCAGAGGGTGCCGGTGCTGTCCTCGTCGTCGAACTCGATGGCCCTGCCATCGACGTCGATCTCGAACGCGAGACCGTCATCGCCCGGGCCAAGGACCACGGGGCCGGCGAGGTTCGCGTTGCCGTCGACGATGTCGAACGCGGTCTGATCTGGAAGGGCCGGAAATCGGCCTTCGCCGCTGTCGGTCGCATCAGCCCCGACTACATCGTCCAGGACGGGGTGATCCCACGCTCACGGCTCGGGCCTGTGCTGGCCTCGATTTCGACGATCGCTGAGGAATGCGGTGTGCGCGTGGCCAACGTCTTCCACGCCGGAGACGGCAACCTGCACCCGCTCGTGCTCTTCGACGGCAGCATCGAGGGCCAGACCGAACTGGCCGAGACCGCCTCGGGGCGGATCCTCGACCTGTGCCTGAGCGAAGGCGGTTCGATCACCGGGGAACACGGGGTCGGCTCCGACAAGGCGAAATTCATGCCGCGGATGTTCACCAATGAGGACCTCGACACGATGCAGATCCTGCGCTGTGCCTTCGACCCGGACTATCTGTCCAACCCGGGAAAGATCTTCCCGACTCCTCGACTGTGCGGGGAACCACCTCGGCGAACATCGGGGGAACACCCACTTCAGGCAGCAGGAAAGGCGGAGCTGTTTTGACCGAGGAACTGCCCAGGCTCGCTCGACCCGACAGCGTTGAAGAGCTCTCCGAACTCGTGGCCGCCGCGCACCGAGACTTACGCACCATCGGCGTCTACGGTGGTGGAACCGCACTTGCTGATCACCCGCCGGGTAAGACTCCGGGGCTTCTCCTCGACATGGGAGGCCTCAACCAGGTCACCGAACACTCTCCCGGAGACCTCATCCTCGTCGCCGGAGCAGGTGCCACGGTCGCTGAGCTGACCCGAGTCGCCGAAACCGGAGACCAGGAGCTCCTCTCAGACTTTCCAGCCGACCGCACCGACTCCGGTTCAACCCTGGGCGGAGCCATCGCCACCCGTGCCGTCGGGCCCCGCCGCATCGGCCGCCTGCCGCTGCGTGAAGTCGTCCTCGGCGTCACCGTCGTCCTCGCCGACGGCACGATCGCGAAGGCCGGAGGCAAGGTAGTGAAAAATGTCGCCGGCTACGACCTCGCCAAACTCATGACCGGGTCCTGGGGCACGTTGGGCATCATCGCCAGTGCTGCGATTCGGCTCTACCCGAAACCGCAGACTCAGGGCTTCGTCGAGATCCCCGGCGCCGAGGCTGCGCTTTCCAGCATCGGATCCCAGGTGGCCCCGGCGGCAGTCGAAATCGACCGCTCGCCGGGTGTAGCGGCAACGACCGTCGTGATGGTCGAAGGACTCCCTGAGTCGGTCGAGTCCCGAACACGGCAGATCATCGACGCCAACCCCGGTGCGATGCCGGGCGTCGAACCCAGCTGGTGGGCACGGCGAGCCCAAGCACCGGTGACGATACGGGCCTCGGTCTCACCGGCCCTAGTGCCGGAACTGGTGGGCCAGGTCGCCCGCCTTGAGGACGCCATCGGGTACCCGATCCAACTGCGCGGGTCCGCCATGGGAGTCTTCGACCTGGGCATCGGCGATCTCGACTCCGATCCCACGATCGCGACCCGCGTCGTTCTCGAACACCTGCGCTCATGGGGCCAGAAGCAGCTGAGCGCGACCGTGCTGTGTGCCCCCGCCTCGGTGTGGGGCGAGGTCGATGCCTGGGGCGAGATCCCCGGATTCGGACTCATGACCACCATCAAGGACCGGTTCGATCCGGACGGTCTGCTCTCACCCGGACGTGGAATAGGAGGACTGTGATGTCATGCGATTGCGGTGGCGCAGGAGCCTGCCAGGGCGGCGGAGCGCCCAGTGAAGCGACCGGTCCGACACCCCTGGAGGCCACGATGTCGACCGCGGGTCAGACAACGATGGAGATGGCCCCGCCGACGATGGACCACTCGGCCTTCGACGTCTTCAACCCACCGGATTCGAGTCTCATCGCCGACTGCGTCCACTGCGGTTTCTGCCTCCCCGCCTGTCCGACCTACCAGCTGTGGGGAAACGAGGAGGACTCACCGCGCGGTCGCATCTACCTCATGCAGGAGGGCCTGAAGAACGGTCCGATGAGCGCGTCCATGGTCGAACACTTCGACGCCTGCCTGGGCTGTATGGCCTGCGTCAGCGCCTGCCCCTCGGGCGTCCAATACGACAAGCTCATCGAGGCCACCCGCGGACAGGTCGAACGCAACGGTCAAGAGCATCGCAGCCGCGCCGAGGTGGCGCTGCGGGCAGCGATCTTCCAACTCTTCCCGTACCCCGATCGTCTCAAGACGATGTTGGCACCGCTCAAGCTCTACCAGCGGACGGGGCTGTCCACGCTTGTGCGCAAGTCCAAGATCCTGGAGAAGCTCTCACCGACCTTGGCCACGATGGAGGCCATCGCACCGCCGGTGACGAAGAAGGTCAGTATTCCATCGTCGAACCCGCCACGTTCGGCCGCAGGTGAGAGCCTGCCGGTCAGGGCGCGGGTGGGGATGCTGCTCGGTTGTGTGCAGCGCACCTTCTACCCTCAGGTCAACGCCGCGACCGTGCGCGTGCTCAATATGGAGGGCTGTGAGGTTGTGGTGCCTCAGTCGCAGGGGTGCTGCGGTGCACTGTCGGTCCATGCCGGGCGCAGCGAGGAGGGCGAGGACTTCGCGCGCAAGATCGTGGACACATTCACCTCGGCGCAGGTGGACTATCTGGTCGTGAACTCCGCCGGCTGCGGGTCGACGATGAAGGAGTATGCCGACATCCTCGCAGGTGATCCCGCCTATGCCGAGCGTGCGAAGGAACTGGCGGACAAGGTCAGAGACGTGACCGAGATCCTCGTCGAGCTCGGCCCCAGCGCCCCGCGGCATCCGGTGGCCGATGGTGGTCTGCGTGTGGCCTACCACGACGCCTGCCACCTCTCCCATGCCCAGGGGGTGCGCAACCCTCCACGCGAACTACTGGGTCAGATCCCGGGAGTCGAACTGGCTGCGATCAAGGACGCCGACACCTGCTGTGGTTCGGCCGGTATCTACAACCTGGTGCGCCCAGAGGCAGCTCGTGAACTGGGGGATAAGAAGGCCACGAACATCGCCGCCACCAAGGCCGGACTCGTCGTGACAGGCAACCCCGGTTGCCTGCTGCAGGTCACCGACGCCCTCCGCCGACAGGGTGAGGCAACGCTGCCCACCGCGCACACGATCGAACTCCTCGACGCCTCACTCACTGGGGCAGGAGCCGGAGAGCTGCTGGCACGCTGAGGCAGCACGCTATTTGACGATGAGCACCGGGCATTCGGCCTCGAGGATGACCCTCTGGGTGCTGGAGCCCAGCAGCAGTTTGACCAAGGGGGAGCGGCGGCGAGAGGCCATCACGATCAGCTTCGCCTGCCACGCCTCGGCGAGGTCGATGATCTGGGAGGCCACATCGGAATCGGCGCGTTGGATTTCGAACTCGAGGCCTGCCTCGGCGAGCGAATCGGCCAGCTCCTTCGTCTGCGACAGGGAACCGGCCGCCGGTGCAGTCGTGGTGTCGGTGCCGAAGTGGACGACGCGCAGGGCTGCCCCTTCTCGACGGGCACCGGCGATCGCCTCGTCGAGAACCGTCGCCGAGGAATCGGACCGGTAGGCCAGGATGACCGTGGCCCGGGCATCGTCGATGCCGGCCGAGGCCGCCACCCGCAGCGAGGGTGTCGGGAATCTGTGCTGAGGTGCTGAGTAGAAGTCAGTCATGTCGGTTCTGTTCCTATCCGATTGCAATGACGCCGATGAGGACGCCGACGGTCAGCATCACGAGGGCGACGATGAGGGCTCGCCACAGGACCTTCTTATGGTGGTCTCCGAGTTCGACTCCCGAGAGTGAGACGAGGAGCAGGATCGCGGGCACCAGCGGTGACTGCATGTGCACCGGCTGTCCTGTGATCGAGGCTCTGGCCATATCGGCAGCCGAGATCCCGAAGTGACCGGCGGTCTCGGCCAGCACGGGAAGGATGCCGAAGTAGAAGGCGTCATTGCTCATGAAGAACGTCATCGGGATCGAGAGCAGCCCGGTGATGACGGCCATGTAGGGGCCCATGGAGGACGGGATGACGTCGACGAGCCACGCGGCCATGGCATCCACCATGCCGGTGCCGCTCATGATGCCGGTGAGCACGCCCGCGGCCATGACCATGGCGACCACGGCGATGATCGCCGAGGCGTGTGAGGCCAGCTCTTCCTGCTGTGCCTTGAGGTTGGGGAAGTTGACCATGAGCGCGATGACCATGGCGATCATGAACAGGTAAGGCAGGGGCAGCAGGTCGGCGATGAGCATGACCATCACGGCCACGGTCAGGATCAGGTTGAACCAGAAGAGTTTGGGACGCAGCGTCGCCCGATTGGGGTCGAGCGCGGTATCGGTCAGGGCCGAACCGGAACCGGCATCGTCATCTGCGACCGCTGTGCCCGCCGAGGCTGTTCCACCGTGATCGGAACCCGACATGGACCCGGTGGCGGAGACTGAACCCGGGCCCGAAGCCGAACCTGCACCCGAGTTCGTGCCTGACTCTGAGTTCGAGCGGGCGACGGCACCGACGAGGTCGGAGCGCTTCGAACCCGCACGGGACTCATCGACCCAGGCCACACCGTTCTTGGCCAGCCGGCGGCGTTCAGAGACGCCGAGGAAGTAGGCGAAGACGAAGCACACCAGCAGACCCGCAGCGAGGGCCGGCACCATGGGAGCGAAGATTTCGTTGGCATCGATCTGCAGGGCAGAGGAGGCGCGTGCCGTCGGACCTCCCCAAGGGACGATGTTGAGCGTGCCGTTGATCAGACCCGCGACACAGGTCAGCACCACGGGTGACATCTCCAGGCGCTGGTAGATCGGCAGCATCGCGGCGGTGACGACGATGAACGTCGTCGACCCGTCACCGTCGAGGGAGACCGCTCCGGTCAGCAGTGCCGTGCCCATGACGACTCTGACGGGATCATGGCCGGCGACTCTGAGGATGAATCCGACGAGTTTGTCGAAGAGCCCCACGTCGATCATGATGCCGAAGTAGATGATGGCGAAGAGCAGCAGCGCTGCGGTCGAGGACATGTCTGCGATGGCGTCCATGACCATTTCGCCGATTCCCAAGCCTGCGCCGGTGAAGAGTCCGAAGATGGTCGGGACGATGATCAGGGCCAGGATCGGTGAGAGTCGCTTCGTCATGATCAGCGTCATGAAGACGATGATCATTGCGAAACCGAGGATTACGAGCACGAGCTTCTCCTGTGAAGACGGATGTGATGCCCGATACACCCTAGGCCGCGCACTGCCCGGGCGCGCGCTTGTGTGCACTGAACACGTTCTGCCTGTTTGGCGCCTTTTGCGCATTTCGCTCACGCCTGGTTACTGTGGGTTGGTGCCACGTCCCAGCCGATCGTTCTCTCGCCGTGTTCTGTTCAGTCAGCTCGCGGTCATTGTGGTGACGCTGGCGTTGGTGACCGGAGTCTTCGCCTGGATGGGTGCACGCTCGGTCACCGAAGTCACCGAGACCAAAGCACTGGCGACCGCACGGACTCTGGCCATCGATCCTGATGTGAGGAAGGCCTCGACCGACGCCTCGGCGCAGCCTGCGGGGGAGGCCGATGATGCGATCACGACTCCGCTGCTCGAGATCACCGATGACCTGCGCGACTCCTCAGGTATCGTCTTCGCAGTCATCACCGATGACCGGGGCATCCGACTCTCCCACCCGGACCAGGACAATATCGGCAAACGTGTGTCCACTTCCCCGGATGATGCATTGGCCGGCAGGGAATCCGTGACGCATGAGCGAGGCACTCTCGGCGAGACCGTGCGTGCGAAGGTCCCGATCTTTTCTTCAACCGATGATGAGACCGTCGTCGGAGAGGTCTCCGTGGGCATTCACGCCTCGGTGCTTGATGCCGATCTGCGGCGCGAATTCCTAGTCCTCGGCTCCGTCGCGGTCCTGGCCCTGGCCATCGGTGTCATCGCTTCACTGGCTCTGGGGCGCAGGCTGAGGCGTGAGACTCTGGGCGTAGGTCCCGAGGAGCTTGCGGAGATGGCACGCGATCAGGGTGCGGTCCTGCGCGGTCTTGACGACGGGGTTCTCGCCTTCAGTTCTTCGGGAGTCCCGACCCTGACCAACTCCACGGCCGAACAGCTGCTCGGAATCTCCCATGTCGACCGTGACGACGATGACGACGACCACGACCGGTTCGCCGGCACCAACAGGGGCGCCGGCACTGACGTCACGGTGTCGGCCTCGGGCGGGTCCACGACCGGTCCACGGGCAGAAGTGCCCGAGGTGATCCGGAACATGATGGTCGAGGCCCCCGATCACGGTGCCCTGCGGCGGCGAGTCACCGTCGGCGACCGGATCCTGTTGGCCACCGCTGTCCGCGTGAGTCGTGATGGAGTCTCGGTCGGTGGGGTCGTCACTTTGCGCGATGAGACCCAGGTGCTGACCATGGCACGTCAGCTCGAATCGGTGACCTCCATGGCGCGGGCCCTGCGCACGCAACGCCACGAATTCGCGAACCGTCTCCATACCGTCCTCGGCCTCGTCGACACGGGTGCCACCGACGAGGCACGGAACTACCTCGCCACGATCTTGCGCACCGGGCCGATCACCACGCCCGTCGAAGGCATTGAGGTGATCACCGATCCCTATCTTCGTGCCCTGCTGGAAGCAAAAGGAACCACCGCCGCCGAGGTGGGTGTGAGCCTCGCCGTCACCCCAGATTCCCTGGTGCTGGGCCGGGTGAATGAACCCGAAGACGTCACGCTCATCCTCGGCAATCTCATCGACAATGCGGTGCGGGCGGTGGTGACGCAGGCAAGTGGCAAAGCTGTTGAGAGTGCTGAGGGTGTTGATCGGGTCGCCGAGGTGTTCGGCCGAGTCGAAGTGACGCTGCTTGGGTCGGGCCCGGAGCTGCATGCCGTCGTCACTGACTCCGGTGGGGGAGTGGATGAGAAGGATGCGGAGTCCATCTTCGACGAGGGGACCAGCAGTGCCGACGGTCTGGATTCAGACCATGGGCATGGCATCGGTTTGGCGCTGTGCCGAAGGACCGCACGCCGACACGGCGGCCGGGTGTGGCTGCTGGCAGGCCACGATCCCGATCTGGGCGGTGCCGGTTTCGGCATGCACCTGTCCGATGTACTCAGCGATGACACGGATGACGAGGAGAGATGATGATCAACGTTCTGGTTCTCGACGACGACTTCTATGTGGGGCAGATCCACTGCCGGTACGTCAACGAGGTCGCGGGATTCAACGCTCTGGAACCGGTCAGAGATCTGCGCACCGCTCGCACGATCATCGCCGAAGAGGACGTAGACCTTGTGTTAGCCGATTACGTTCTGCCCGAAGGCAACGGAGTCGAGCTCATCCGTGAGACGAATGTTGATGCCATCGTGCTCTCGGCCGTGTCCGATTCCGAGGTGGTGCGTTCGGCTCTGCGGGCGGGAGCCATGACCTATATTCTCAAACCCTTCGCCGCTGAGGAGCTGCAGGACTTCCTCAGACGTTATGCCCGCTTCCGCCGTTACTGGGAACGGGAGAAGGTGAGCCAGCCCGAGCTCGAGCGTCAATTGCGGGGCCTGCATGACGTCTCCTCACCGGGGAGCGCACCGGCCAAGGGCTCGGGCTCGTCGACGACTGGTCGGATCCTCGAAGCACTCGAGAGCGCCGATCAGCCACTGACGGCAATGGAGGTCTCCGATATCGTCGGCACCTCCCGCGCGACAGCGCAGCGCCACCTGGCCAAGCTGGCCGAGTCCCGCGCCGTCACCGTCTCACTCCAATACGGAAGCACCGGCCGCCCCGAACACCTCTATGGGGTGGGCTGAGGGGCCATCTGTCCTGGGCACGTGCCCGACCGCACTCCAGAACCTTCCGCCCAGGAAAGCTTGAGTATGAAATACAGAATTGCGATCAAGGCTCATTGGGTCAGCAGCTGGTTCCTGAAACTGTTGTCAAAACCAGTGGCGGTGGTTGGTCATGCAGAGCACCCGTTGACCTGGTCCGAACCCACTGAAATAGAGATCGAGCAGGATGCGCCGGTCCGGATCGGAGTCGGTGTCCGTTACTTCGGGAGGGGAAAGTTGCTGGGCGTCTCTGTGACGGAACTGCCTGCACGTTGATACTGGAAAGGTCGGGAATCCCGGTGTGACCCAAAGCCTGACTGACCC
>NZ_JABUYD010000073.1:0-1109 GCF_014897515.1 Brevibacterium sp. FME17 | reverse complement strand
GACCAGACACGAGTTCCGAGCCGATGCCCCGAATCAGCTCTGGCTGACCGACATCTCGGAGCACCATACCGATGAGGGCAAGCTGTACTTGTGCGCGGTCAAGGACGCCTACTCGGCGCGGATCGTTGGCTACTCGATCAGCTCGAGGATGAAGGCTCGGCTGGCTGTCGATGCCCTCGAGATGGCTGTGACCAGGCGGGGTGACGTGGCCGGATGTGTGACGCATAGCGATAGAGGCTCACAGTTCAGATCGAAGAAATTCACTCGCACACTGGACCGCCACGGCATCATCGGATCGATGGGACGAGTCGGCGCGGCTGGCGATAACGCCGCGATGGAATCGTTCTTCGCTCTGTTGCAGAAGAACGTTCTCGACCGTCGCCGGTGGGCCACCAGGGATCAGTTGAGAATCGCGATCGTGACCTGGATCGAGCGGACATATCACCGACGTCGTCGACAAGCCCGGTTGGGTCGATTGACACCAGTGGAGTACGAAGCAATCATAGAGCCAGCTGCTCTCGCAGCATGACACTCACGCTGTCACCCTTCTTTGCATCAGTCCCAAGACATGCAGGCACTGAGGCAGGAGGCAGCACGCAACCAGTGGAGCTTCCCCGCCGACTACTCTGCCGACTTCCGGGCGCGGGTTGTGGAAACCAACGAGGCGGTGAACGACGCAGCCATGGCTTACAAGTCTGACTACCGCCGAGACCTCACATCCGTGGGTGACGTGTTCATGATCGACATTGTGGATACCAAACCATCCCGATCCCAGTGCGCACCAGCAGGCACCATCCCACCCAAACAGCGCGACGCAACCCCCTATCACGTGGCGCTCGAAGCAGCTATCCGGAAGGTGGCTACTGACGCCGGGGCAGAGCACGGGCGCACCCGCCTGAACTAACACCGGGGCGCATACAGTGGGGCATGGGCAGCGGCAGGCGCGGGGGTACAGTCACACGGCTTACCCCCGCGCCACACGCGGGCCTACACGCCCACACCAGCCAGCGCGCCAACCACACTGCACACACCAGCCAGCGCGCCAACCACACAGTGAGGTTCCCCGCAAGTTGTGGACACTTGATCTGTCTCACGCGGCTTGCGCAGAC
>NZ_JABUYD010000072.1:0-1258 GCF_014897515.1 Brevibacterium sp. FME17 | reverse complement strand
TGGTTGGGTCCCCGAGTAGGAGTCCGGTGACTATGTGAGTTTCGCATCCGATAATGGATGCAAGGAGGAAATTCACAGATCATGGCACGTAGACATACCCCGGATCAGGTCATCGCGAAAGTGCGTCAGGGCCAGAAGATGCTCAATGAAGGTCGCCCGATGGTCGAGGTCATCAAGGAGCTGCAGATCACCGAGGCGACCTGGTATCGGTGGCTTCAGCAGTACGGGTCCGAGAAGAACGCCACGCAGACCAAAGCGGTCAAGGACCTCGAGAAAGAAAACGCCCGATTGAAGAAGCTGGTGGCGGAAAAGGAACTGGCCATCGACATTTTGAACGAGGTGGCGCGGGGAAAATTCTGAGCCCCGAACCACGCCGCCGCGCCGTCCGCATGGCGCAGGAGAAGTTCGGGGCCTCGGAGCGGTTCGCCTGCAAAGTTCTGGGGCAGAACCGGTCCGCGTTGCGTCAGGGTCAACCGGAGGTCAGCTTCGAGGAAGCGCAGTTGCGCTCTGATTTGCGGACCATTGCCGGGAAGTATCCGGCATGGGGCTGGCGCAAGGCGCGCTGGCACCTGCTTCGGCAGACGGCCTGGGTTGGCGTGGCGCTCAATAAGAAGCGCGTACGCCGACTCTGGCGGGTCGAGGGGCTGACCTGCAAACCCGAGGCGCGCAAGAAGCGCCGCACCGGGCCCGACGCCGGGGCAGAGAAGCGGTTGAGGGCCGAGTACCCGATGCACGTGGTCAGCTTCGACTTCCAGTCCGATGTGACGTCCTGCGGGCGGCATATCCGGTTCTTCAACGTGATTGATGAATACACCCGCACCGCTTTGGCAATCATCCCGCGGCGGTCCTTCACCGCCACCGATGTGGTCGCTGTCCTCGAGGACGTCATCGCTGAAACCGGTGTGGTCCCGACCTATGTCCGTAGCGATAATGGGCCGGAATTCACCGCCGCTGCGCTGATCGATTGGTGTGCTACCGCAGGTGTGGAGACTGCGTTTATCGATCCTGGATCGCCGTGGCAGAACGGGTTCGCTGAATCGTTCAATGCTCAATTTAGAAGGGAACAACTGACCGGAGAAATCATGGACACGATGGCCGAGGCCAAATACTTGGCCGACGAATGGAAAGGCATCTATAATCATGAACGGCCCCACGGATCCCTCGACGGATTAACACCGTCGAGATGCTGGGAACGCTGGAGTGCAGAGAACCAATTAGCTATCGCATAGCCGCTGGACTGCTAACAGGGGCCCAATCA
>NZ_JABUYD010000071.1:0-1298 GCF_014897515.1 Brevibacterium sp. FME17 | reverse complement strand
TGCGGCCGTATGGTTTTGTGAGACAGGTTTTAAGGAGCACTCACAAACATGACCACCAGGAAGAAGTACACCCGGAAGTTCAAAGACGAGGCCGTTGAGCTCTTCCTCGCCTCCGATCTCCCGATCACTCAAGTGGCTGCGAAAGTCGGGGTGAAGGCCGGGACTCTGGGCAACTGGATCAAGAAATACCGCGAAGAGAATCCCGACAAATTCGACACCGGCGAACAGGAATCCGTGTCGTTTGCCGAACACCAAAAGGTCGTGGCTGAGAACGCGAAACTCAAACAGGAGATCGAGTTTTTGGGAAAAGTCAGCGCCTTCTTTGCCGCGAAGCAACAGTAGACGACCTCTACGAGTTCATCGAAGCAGAGAAGGCGGCCTACTCCATTGCCATGATGTGCAGGGCTCTCAAGGTCTCAAGGGCCTCGTTCTACCGGTGGCGGACCCCGACAGGGCCTTCGCCGCGAGCTGCCCGTCACGCGATGCTCGTCGAGGCGGTCACGGCAAAGTATGACGAGTGTGCCGGTCGTGCCGGCCGGGACCAACTGACTCGACTGCTCAACGCCGACGGCATCGCGGTCTCGGAATCAACCGTCGGGGTGATTCTGCGCGAGTCCAGTCTGCGCGCGGTCAGGGTCAGGGCTTGGAAGACCACGACTGTCCAGGATCCGCAGGCCAACGTCGCCCATATCGGCAATCACATGCTCGATGAGGAGGGGAATCGGGACTTCTCCTCGTCGGTGCCCGGGGCCCGGCTGTGCGGCGACATCACCTATTTAAAGACCGAGGAAGGGTGGTTGTATTTGGCCACGGTCATCGATTTGTGCACCGGCATGGTCATCGGGTGGAACATGGATGATCACATGCGTGCCAGTCTGTGCATCGAGGCTCTCGTCATGGCTCGCGACCACGGATACATGGACTCTGACCAGGCAATATACCACTCAGACAGAGGGGCACAATACACGTCGGTGCAGTTCCAGAAGTGGTGTGCAGGAAACAATGTCACCCAGTCGATGGGCGCGGTCGGGGTGTGCTGGGACAACGCGGTCGCGGAGAGCTTCTTCTCGCATTTGAAGACGGAGTTCTATCACCATCACAGCTTCGCAACGCGGCTGGCGGCCAGGACCGCGGTGATGGACTACATCGAGTCTTGGTACAACCGACAGCGCCCGAATGCCAGGGCAGATCATCGTGTCCCGGTGCAAGCCTTGAACGACTACCGCGAGAGTGGCCAGACCGGCCTGGCGGCGTAAGAGAAATCATCAACGAACTGTCTCAAAAACTTGACGAGCGCA
>NZ_JABUYD010000070.1:0-1326 GCF_014897515.1 Brevibacterium sp. FME17 | reverse complement strand
GCACCTCGCGATGTAATGAGTCAGGTTGCGAAACCCGAGTGCCGATCCTCGAAGGTGCTCGAGCCGACCATTGATCGATTCAGTTGGCCCATTCGACGTTCCGGGCCTGGTGAAGAATGCCAACACGTCGGATGCGCGTCGCTTCAGCGTTCTCCCCAACCGCCTCAACTCCGTCAACCCAGCAGGCAATCCTGCCGACAAGACATCGATGACAGCCTGCAAGAGCCTCTTGCCTTCACTGCGGTCCTCGGCCCGGTAAGCAGCCACGATGTCTTGATAGATGGCCCAGGTGACTTCGACTTCGGTGAGGTTCGCATCAGCGAAGAGACTGGCGATCCGTTCTTGTTGTCGTCTCGTGAGCAGGTCTGTGCCCGTGTGCAGCGTCCTCCTTGCCCGATACAACGGATCCTTCGCTCGTCCACGATGCCCAGTTGTCTCCTGCTGGACGCGGCGGCGAACGTCATCGAGGGCATCACCAGCAAGCTTGACGACGTGGAATGGGTCCATGACTTCCACAGCATCGGGAAGTTCCTCAACGGCTGCGGTCTTGAACCCGGAGAAACCATCCATCGCAACGACTTCGATTCCATCACGCCACCCCTTGGGTCGGGCGGCCAACCATTGTTTGAAGACCTGCTTCGACCGTCCGGGCACCATATCGAGTAGGCGTGCTGTGCCCGTTCCTTGGCTGATCGGGGTGAGATCGATGATGACGGTGACGTATTTGTCCCCGCGTCTGGTGTGGCGCCACACGTGCTCGTCGACACCGATCACAGACACACCGTCGAATCGATTCGGATCGTTGATCAGCAGCCGTTGTCCTTCGGTCAGGACCGCGGAGTTCGCGGTATGCCAGGACACCGCGAGCTTGTCAGCGATGACTGCGACGGTGTCGTGATCGATGACGAGGGCACGCAGTGCCCAATCGAGTCCGGCTCGAGAGATCTTTGCTCGGGCTGGCGCCGCGGTCGTAGTGTCCTGGCGCCACACGTGGCCGCATTCGATGCACTTGTAGCGACGCAGGCGGATATGCAGTGTCGTTGGCCTGTGGCCGAAGGGCTCGTGTGCCAGTCGACGCACGACGGTGTCGCGGATGTCGCCGTGGCCGCCACATCGTCGGCACCATTCATCGGTGGTGTTCGGCCGGCATTTCAGGATGGCTTTGTGTGCGGTGATGTGTTGGCCGATGCAGGTCAGGTCAAGGGTGTCGAGTCGGCAGAATGTCGTGAGGTCAGGCGTCGAGAATATAGGGTTGTCCACGTCGAGGTCTTTCGGATGGGCAGTGTGAGAACTTCCATCATCGGAAGACCTCGACGTCTATCCGGG
>NZ_JABUYD010000069.1:0-1329 GCF_014897515.1 Brevibacterium sp. FME17 | reverse complement strand
CGACCGTCGCCGGTGGGTCACTCGCGACCAGTTGAGAATCGCGATCGTGACCTGGATCGAGCGGACATATCACCGACGTCGCCGACAAGCCCGGTTGGGTCGATTGACACCAGTAGAGTACGAAGCAATCATAGAGCCAGCTGCTCTCGCAGCTTGACACTCAAACTGTCACCTTTCTTTGCATCAGTCCCGAACTCAGACCGTATCTGTGTGTGTCCAATGCCCGAGCGGCGATCGACTGGTACGTGCAGGTGCTCGGTGCCGAGGTGACCTATCAGCCGATCATGATGGATGACGGCAGGGTCGGACATGTCGAACTTGCCATCGGTGACGCACACTGGATGATGGCCGATGCCTTCCCGGAGGTCGGGGTGGAACCACCGCTCACTGATCGCGGGGCGGCTGTCTCCCTGCATCTCACGGTGGACGACGTCGATGCCTGGGCCGAACGCGTCGTGGCCGCGGGGGTGCCGATGGACCGGGGGCCGCAAGATGAGGAATATGCCGGGCGGATCGCGATCTTCCATGATCCGTACGGGCACCGCTGGTACCTGAACTCGATGCCCGATTCATGACCGACAGGAAGCGAACCCTAGTTGGATCTCGTGCGGTGATGGCAGGCTATGCGACCGTGGGCGCCGATCGGGGTTTGGGGCCTAGCCATTTGCGTACCCGGCTTCGGTGCCGCCCTTCCGTCGAGGAGTCGCAAGGACGTGGGCGTCAGTTCTGCTAGTTTTCTGCATCAGACCAGCCTGGCAAGGACGCAGTCCGCGACCCTCCATGATGCGTTGGAGCTTCACACCTGTCCACGTCGAGAACGGAGTGCCGACCTCAGTTCTTGTGAGTTTACGGTAGCAACTTGGTTAGAACCGCTCGGTGAGTCAGCTCACTTGCTGGAGAAGCTTCTCGCCGGGTGCGAGCACAAGAAGATGTGCAGGGTGGTCGGCGAGCATGTCCTTGAGGCTGTCTAAGGGCTCACTAGTCGCGAAAAGTACCTGCGCACCAGCATCACCCGTATGCGACGCGTGGGCAAGTAGCGCCCGGTAGCTCTCTTTTGCAGCCTCTTGCTGCCTGGGCTCGTCGAAGATGAGGAGACCAAGATGGCGCCCTCCTGGCTCTTGTCCGATCTCCAGCACTCCGAAGAGATACGCCCAAATGAGTCGGATCATATCGCTCGCTGAGAGATCGAAACCTAGGTCGAAGCCTTCGTGGACTGGCCTGTAGGTAGTCTTGTCTATCTCAACTTCGCTGGGCTCGAGGGACTTGAATCCATAAGCCTGGATCCACCGATGAGGCTGGGCCGATAGCGGCGTGCCGATAGAGAGAATG
>NZ_JABUYD010000068.1:0-1334 GCF_014897515.1 Brevibacterium sp. FME17 | reverse complement strand
TGAGGTTCCCCGCAAGTTGTGGACACTTGATCTGTCTCACGCGGCTTGCGCAGACACTTCCTCTTCACTGACCAGGTCGGTCAGTGAACGTGCTTCCTCGAACTCCACCGGCGTCACCTGACCCAGCGCCGAATGCAACCGCCGACGGTTATACACCTCTTCGATCCACCGACCGACCTCGCGTCGAACAGCCGACCTGCTCGCCCATACACGACGATCATAGAACTCTGTCTTCAACGTCGACCAGAACGACTCCGACATCGCGTTATCCCAACACACCCCAGTCCGACCCACCGACTGCGCCAGTCCCAGTTCTTCCGCCGCTCGATGCAACTGCCCTGAGGTGTACTGCGCTCCTCGATCGGCATGGAAAATGACGTCCTTCGATCCGATCCCGCGCAGCGTGTGAGCCATCCGCAGTGCCCGTTCGACCAGGTCTGAGTCCTGTCGGTCATCCATCGCCCATCCCAGGACTCGACGCGAGCATCCGTCACGGATCACGCATAGGTACACGAAGCCTTCCCAGGTCCGCAGATAGGTGATGTCGCTGATCCAGACCGCATCCACGACGCCCTGATCCCAGACTCTGTCGACCCGATCAGGGATCCGGTGCGTCCGGGTCCCTGGCAACGTTGTGACCGGCCTGAACTTCCGCGGGCTGATGCCTTCCAACCCCTGCCGGCGCATCGACTTCGCCACTGTCTTCTCGTTGACAGTCACTGCTTGCCTGGCCAGCTGGGCCTGCACCCGCGGTGCACCATAAACATCATCGGATTCGGCGTGGACCCGGGCCACGTCAGCGTCGAGTGCTCGCTGGGCCTGCTTGCGCGGTCCCGGCTCTGTACTCAACCGTTTCGCCCACGCGTAATAGCCAGCCCGGGCCACTTTCAGGAGTCTAGCCATTCGGGTGATCGCGTAGTTGTCCTTCTCCGCGTGCATCAGTTCGAACCGTTCCGACGGTGTTGCTTCGACGCGAAGAAGGATGCCGCTTTTCCCAGAAACTCGTTGTCCTGTTTGAGTTCGAAGTTCTCCCGTTGCAACCGGGCCAGCTCTGCTCGCTCGTCCTCGCCCAACGGCCCCGTCGATGCCCCCTCGCCTTGTCGGCGCTGCTTTTCGGCTTTGACCCAGGTGCCCAGGGACTGTTCCCCGACTCCGATCTCCTTGGCCACTGCCGCGATCGAGCGACCAGTGTCGATGACCAAAGTCGCGGCCTCCCGCCGGTACTCGGGCGTGAACGTGCGACGCTGTTTCTTGCTCTCTGACATGCTGGACATCCTTCCACCAGGATCACGAATCCCGCTAGCTCGGGTGTCCACAAAACCAGGCTAACCTCA